>NZ_JAMQIF010000003.1:0-2939 GCF_023845855.1 Clostridium sp. ZBS2 | reverse complement strand
ACTCTGCTAAAACATAGCCTCATATTTATATATCAATTGAAAATTTATAAACTTCACTTTTAGGTATACCTCTATCTTTAGCAACACATTTAATTGCTTCTTTTTTGCTTATACCTTCATTTATATATTTTATTATATGATCTTGAATTGATAAATCAATCCATTCACTTTCTCTTTCTTGTTTTATTTCTTCAAGTTTTTTTCCTTCAAGTACAAGTACAAACTCTCCTCTAGGTTTATTTTCTGTAAAATAATTAATAGATTCTTCAACAGAGCCTCTAAATATTTGTTCATATAATTTTGTTAATTCTCTACAAACTGCAATTTGTCTATTTCCAAACGAGTCATATAAAAAAGATAACGTATCAATTAATCTATGAGGAGCTTCATAAAATATTAAAGTTTCTTGACTTTGAAGTAATTCTTCTTTTATTATATTNNATATTTCTTTCTTTATTTTCTCTAGGTAAAAAACCTCTAAAAATAAATTTAGTTGTATCTAATCCAGAATATACCAGAGCTGTTGTTATAGCTGTTGCACCAGGTAATACACTAAATTTTATTCCCTGTTCTATACATCTTCTTACTATAACGCTCCCCGGATCTGATATTCCTGGTGTTCCCGCATCAGATACTAAAGCTATACTTTGACCATTTAATAGTTTGTCGATAATTTCATTACTCTTATCCTTCTCATTAAATTTATGATAGCTCATTAATGTTTTCTTTATATCAAAGTGATTTAATAACTTTAAAGTCTGTCTAGTGTCTTCAGCTGCTATGATATCCACTTCTTTTAGTATTTCTAAAGCTCTTAATGTTATATCTTTTAAATTTCCTATTGGAGTTGGTACTAAATATAAATTTCCTACTTCCATTTTATATCCTCCCATATATTTTATCTATTTGCTTTGTATAAGATCCATCCTCATTGTGAACATATAAAGGAATATCCCATTTCAAATATGCTCCACCATCTCTTTGCCCTTCTACCAATACTATATTTGCTGCCTTACCAGGTTTAGGATATACCATTTTAACTCTTTTAGGCTCTATTTTATATTTTCTCATTAACGTAAATATATCTGCTAATCTCTCTGGTCTATGTACTATAAACATTCTGCCATTATCTTTTAGTAATACTTTAGATGCATAAATCACATCTTCTAGATTACATAAAACTTCATGCCTTGCAATAGCAAGTTTATCACTAGGATTTATAATTCCTGCATTATTTAACTTGTATGGTGGGTTTACAGTAACTACATCAAACTTATCCATTTTCTTTAAATACTCTATATTTTTTAAATCTTCCCTTATAAATATAACCTTATCTTCTAATGCATTTAATTTTACACTTTTCTCTGCCATATCAACCATCTCTTGTTGTATCTCTAATCCATAAATTTCTTTAGGACTATACTTTCCATATAACAAAAATGGTACTATCCCTGTACCTGTACATAAATCAATAACTCTATGTTTATTCTTAACATTTGCAAAATCAGATAATATTACGGCATCTACTCCAAATTTAAATCCATTAACCTTTTGTATTAATCGTAATCCCTTTAATTGTAAATCATCTATGACTTCATCTGTATCTAAATTAATTAAATTATTTTCAAGCATAGTTATCTTCCTTTATCCATATATTCTAAATAATTATAACTTATACATTTATTCTAAACAACTTAATATGATTTTAGTATTTTATTTTCTAGTTGTGTTTTAGCAAAGTGTCTATATATAATTAAGTCTTATAAATATAATTTCATATATTGTAGTTAACTTTAAATAGAACTAAATTTTATATACAACAAAATAAGGCTAGACAATTACATATCTAGCCTTATTTTAAATATTATATATTATAAAATTCTTCTAGCCGCATAGAATTTATATACTGATGATACTTTTACAACGTCTCCTGTTTGTGGTGCATGAATCATGCTACCTCCACCAACGTATATACCAACATGACCTGCATGAGTAAATACTAAATCACCTGGTTGTAATTGATCTTGTGATACAGGTACTCCTACCCCTATTTGTGAATAAGTAGTTCTTGTTATATCAACACCTGCCGCTTTTCTATACACATATTGAGTAAATCCTGAACAGTCAAAGTTGCTTGGACCTGTTGCTCCATATACATAAGCTTTTCCTAAATGATTATAAGCTTCATTTAATATAGCTTGAGCATTACCTGCTGATGGAACAGTAACATTTGTAGAACCTGAATTTCCTCTGCTTGGAGTATTACTTGAAGCTGCCGCTGATGCCGCTGCTGCTCTTTTAGCTTCTTCTTCTTGTTCTTTTTGTGANNTTTACTTCTTCTATAACTATTGGGCTCTTAAGTTGGCTATCTCTTAAATTTCTTAATTGAGAGATTGCAGATTTTAAATCACTAAGAGAACTGCTTGAACTATCTATCACATCTATTTGTGATTTAACAACATCTCTTTCCATTTGTGATAAATATTCTTCATCAAATTTCTTCTTTTCTTCTTTTGTCTTTCCAACTAATACTTCTTGATCTTTCTTTTTAACGTCTAATTCTGATAAGCTCACTTGAACTTCTGCATTAAGCTTGTCTNNGCTATTTCTTTTATAGCTTTCTTATCTCTACCTAAAATTCTACCTAATGATTCTGCTCTTGTAAAAAAGTCACTAGTAGATTCTGATTCAAATAAGAAGTTTAAATAACTGAACTCCATGTTTCCTGACATATATATAGCTTTAAGTCTTTCACCTAATGCTAAATCTAAATTAGTAATTTCCTCTTTACATTGTTCTATGTCTTTAGTTGTGTTATCAATTTGTGTATTAATATTCTTAACTTCTTTTTTATTATTAGTAACAGTTTGCTCTAAAGGCTCTATTTGAGCATCTAAATCATAAATTTTATCTTGAATTTCACTTATATTACGTTCTAT
>NZ_JAMQIF010000029.1:63958-87073 GCF_023845855.1 Clostridium sp. ZBS2 | reverse complement strand
ATTGATTTAGCAACTGGACAAGGCGCTGATAAAGTTATGCAAGCTGTATTAAGTAATAATGCTGATATCGGATTCTGTGGTCCTGAACAAGTAATTTATATTAATAATCAGGGAAGAGAAGATTATCCTGTAGTCTTTGCTGGGCTTACACAAAAAGATGGCTCTTTCTTAGTTGGGAGAAATAAAGAAACAAAATTTGATTGGAATACATTAAGAGGAAAAGAAGTTATTGGTGGAAGACCTGGTGGAGTACCTGCTATGGCTTTAGAGTACGCTATGAAAAATAATAATATAGATCCTAAAACTGATGTTAATATGGTAACTAATATAGACTTTGCTGCTACTTCTGGTGCATTTAAAGGTGGCACTGGAGATTATGTTGCATTATTTGAACCTACTGCTTCAATGCTTGAAAAAGAAGGTAGTGGATGTATCTTAGCATCTGTTGGTGAAAATTCTGGAGTTATTCCTTATACTTGTTTCTTTGCAACTAAGTCTTACCTAGACAATAATAAGGACGTAATAGAAAAATTCACAAAAGCTATGTATAGGGGTCAACAATGGTATTTTTCTCATACTCCTGAAGAAATAGCTGACTCAATAATTCAATTTTTCCCTGGAACCGACAGAGATATAATTATAACAGTTATAAATAACTATAATAAAATAGATGCTTTAGCTCATGATCCTTCAATTAAAGAAGAAAATTTGGATAGATTGATAGATATAATTCAAGAGTATGATAAGTCATTAATTCCATCAAAACCTGATTTCAATAAAATTGTAGACAATAGTTTTGCTGAAAAAGCAACTAAATAAATGTGATTGGTGATTTGCTTTGAGCTTGCTTAAAATCTCTGATTTATCTATGAACTATCACTCACTAAAGGGTGAAACTAAAGCATTAAATAATATTAGTTTTGAAGTAAATGATGGTGAATTTATATCAATACTAGGTCCATCTGGTTGTGGTAAATCTACACTTCTTAATATAATTAGTGGATTATTAAAAGCTTCTAGTGGATCTATACTTTATAAAGATGAAGATATAAAAAACAACTTAAATAAAATAGGATATATGTTTCAAAAAGATCATTTATTTGAATGGTTAAATGTATGGGACAATGTCTTAATTGGACTAAAAATTAAAAAACAAATTACTAAGGAAGCTGTTGAAAGAGTTAATGGGTTAGTTGAGACCTATGGATTATCAAAATTTAAAGAACATTATCCTAACGAATTGTCAGGTGGAATGAGACAAAGAGTAGCTCTAATAAGAACATTAGCACTTAACCCTGAAATACTATTTTTAGATGAACCTTTTTCCGCTTTAGATTATCAATCAAGACTTTTAGTATGTGATGATGTATTTAAAATAATAAAAAAAGAAAAGAAAACTGCAATAATGGTAACTCATGATATATCTGAAGCTATTTCTACTTCTAGTAGAATACTTGTGTTATCTAAAAGACCTGCACAGGTAAAAAAAGATGTGGATATAATGTTTTCAAAAAAAGACATCACTCCTTTTGAAAGAAGAAAAGAACCAGAGTTTAGAGGTTACTTTAATGATTTATGGAAGGAGCTTGATCAATACAATGAGTAAAGAACATGATATATATTTGAAAAAATTAAAACACAATAAAATAAAGCTTGTAATTACTAGACTTTTAATATTAGTTATTTTTATAGCACTTTGGGAAATTGCAGGTGACTTAAAATGGATTGATCCTTTCCTAACTTCTACTCCTTCTAGAATGTATAAATCGCTTGTATCTTTTTATGCTGATGGCACTTTATTGCGTCATATCTGGGTAACCTGCTATGAAACAATACTTGGCTTCACTTTAGGAACTGTTCTTGGAACAGCAATTGCCGTAATTTTATGGTGGTGTCCTTTTGCGTCTAAAGTATTAGACCCTTATTTAGTAGTATTAAATGCCTTACCTAAAGTTGCTTTAGCACCAATAATTATATTTTGGGTTGGTAATGGTACTACTGCTATAATTGTAATAGCCTTATTAATTTCTATTGTTACTACAATTATAAGTGTGTTAAGTGGATTTAATGAAATAGACAGTGATAAAATCATGCTTATGAAAACTTTTAGGGCATCTAAACTTCAAATTTTAAGACATTTAATTTTTCCTTACTCCATTCCCGTTTTTATATCAGCATTAAAAATTAACGTTGGATTGTCATGGGTTGGTGTAATAATGGGAGAATTTTTAGTAGCTAGAGAGGGTTTAGGTTTTTTAATTGTATATGGTGGTCAAATTGCCCAATTGGATATGGTTATGATGAGTATAATAATACTTTCTGTGATTGCTTTTATAATGTATGAAATAGTAGCTTTTTTAGAAAAACGTTTAATTAAAAATAAATCTTTAGAGAAATAAGTGAATTTCATGTCTAAATATTCAGATTAATTAATAATTCCGAGTTTTTTGTAGAAAAATTCACTATACTCACTCTAATAAAAGATTTTTAGAATTATTTCTGAAAATCTTTTATTATTTTGGCTTTATAAACCTTTTACTTATTGCTCAACAAGTGATAAATTATATAGGTGAACTTATTGTTTAGAAATTATATTTTTAAATTTTAAATTTAATACATAGTTTTGGGGAGGAAAAGATGAAATTATTTAAAGAAGCTTTAATTATTTTAATTATTTATTTACTAGGAGAATTTTTATCATCTTTCTTTAAATTACCTATACCCGGTAATATTTTAGGAATGATTATATTATTTTTATTACTATGCTTTAATGTAATCAAAGTTGATAATATCTCAAACGTATCAGATTTCTTACTAGATCATTTAGCATTCTTCTTTATTCCTGCTGGCGTAGGACTTATGACTTCGTTAAATATAATAAAGTCTAATTGGTTAAAATTGCTTATAGTTTGTTTATGTACAACTATAATAATTATAGCCTCTACTGGTTTAATAGTTCAATTTATATCAAAAAAATCAAAACATCAAAAAAGGGGAAGTGAAATAATTGGACATAATAATTAATAACATCTTATTTGGCTTAGTGCTTTCTTTAATCGCATTTGAAATAGGCATATTTATAAATAAAAAAACAGGTGTTGCTTTATTAAATCCATTACTTATAGCAATTGCATTTATAATATGTTTCTTATTTGCATTTAATATAGATTTTAGTACTTATAATGAAGGTGGACAATTCATTAATATGTTTTTAGGACCTTCAACAGTTGTACTAGCTGTTCCACTTTATAAGCAAATAGAATTACTTAAGAAAAATGCTGTAGCTATTTTTTCTGGAGTATTTTTAGGAAGCATTATTGGAATGTTTTCTGTAATGGGAATATCTTATTTCGTAGGATTAGATTCTACTATAATAAAATCTTTAATTCCAAAATCTGTAACAACACCAATAGGTATTGAAATAAGTAGCAACTTAGGTGGACTAGTTCCTATTACTGTACTTGCAATTATAATTACTGGAATTATGGGTGCTATATTAGGACCTGCTATATGTAAAGTATTCAAAATTAAAGATAAAGTAGCAATTGGAATATCAATTGGTACAGCTGCTCATGCTGTAGGTACTACAAAAGCTTTAGAACTTGGAGATACAGAAGGTGCTATGAGTAGCCTTTCAATTGGCGTTGCAGGTCTTATGACTGTATTTATGGCTCCATTATCTTATCACTTAGCAATATTTATGTATCATTTTATAAGATAGTTAATATAACTTATTCTTGTAAAATAACATTTTATAAAAAATAGTATCCATCTAATAAAAAAGACATTGCAAAATCAAGTGAAAATTGATTTTACAATGTCTTTTTGTAAATGACTCTGTTTTAAATATGTGTTGATATATACAATAGGTAAAGTGGCATTGTAATTGGATTTTGAGAATTCCTAAGTTCAATTACTCAGTCCATTTTATTTATTTATATATCAACACGCTACTAAAACATAGCCTTTATTTTATATAAATTCTATCATCCAATTAAAATATCCTGTTTTCTCATTTTTTTCATATCTAAAATATGCTGAAAAAGTATTTCCTTTTTTGCTCTTTAAATTTCTAAAACCTACTTTTCCATTTTTAAGTAATAAAGCAACCATTTCTTTAGAAACTTTTTTACCAAAGGATGATATATATTTATCATCTTTCCATATTGTATACTTACATCCATTTTTCCAATTTGTACATCCAAAGTTTTTTTCATTTTCAATGACTGAATTTCCACATACAGGACATTTTCCAATCTCCTCTGCACCTTCTGGAAGTTCCACTTTAAATTTAGATAAAGCTGATGTATCCTTTTTGATTTTATCAACAGCATTATTCGTAAAATCATATATCAAACTCATAAAATCAGACTTTTTAAATTTACCTTTTTCTATATCAGATAATGTGCTTTCAAGTCTTCCTGTATACTCAAGATCTAAAAGTTCTTGAACTGGAAATATTTCAACTATATTTATGCCTAATTGAGTGCATATAAGACTTTTGCCTTTAGTTCCTATGTATCCAATATCTTTAAGTTTTTTGATAGTTTCTGCTCTAGTTGCTGGAGTTCCTATACTAAATCCATTTAATATAGATTGCATCATCTCCTCAGAATCTTCTTTTCCCTCTATGCCCTTACCACAAGTTTCCATGACCCTAAGTAATGTTTTTTCTGTATGATGCTTTGGTGGTTTTTTAGTTACTTTATTTACTTTATTTGATACTATATCTACTTTCTCATCTACATTAACCATAGGAAGTATTGTATCTTTAGTATCTATTTTTTCAACTACTCTCCATCCCTCTACAAGTTGAACTTTTCCTTTTGATATAAATTCTCCTTGTATTTCCTCATTATATGGTTTTAATCTTATCTTTGTTTCTTCAAACTCTGCAATAGGCATAAACTGCATTATAAATCTATTTTTAATAGCATTATAGACAATTTCTTCATCTTTACTAAGTCCATTTGGCTTAATATATGTTGGTGTTATTGCACTATGGCTTTCAACCTTTGAATTATCAAATACTCTTTTAGTTTTTATAAACTTAATCTCTTTTTCGTAAGGTAATCCTGTTTTTAATGTATTTAAAACTTTCCTTGCTCTGTCCTCTAAGCTCTCTTCTAAGACCACGCTTGCTGTTCTAGGATAAGTTGTATATTTCTTTTCATAAAGGCTTTGTGCAACCTTTAATACTTTGTCTGATGTCCATCCTTTATACTTACTTGTTATATATCCTTGTAAATTAGATAAGTTGAAAAGATATGGTGGATAATCTTTCTTTTTTTCAGTTTGTTTGTCTATTATAGTTGCATTAGTTCCATCTAGTAATTTTACTAAATTATCTAAAACACTTTTATCTTCAAACTTTTCTGATTCCTTTTCATAATATAACCCATCAAATTCTTCATTACTTGAATTTTTAAATGTAGAAGTTAATTTATAGTAAGTAGTAGCTTCAAAATTCTCTATTTCTTTATCTCTGTCATATATTATCTTTAACGTTGGTAATAATACTCTACCTATGTTAATAGTTTTATTTTCTTCAAATTTATACTTCAATGTACTAACAGAAGTTAAATTTATTCCAATAATCCAATCTGTCCATTGCCTTCCTATTCCTGCATCCTGCAAAAATTGCATTTCTTTATTTTCTTTTAAACTCCCCATCCCTTTTTTTACTTCATCTGGAGTCCATTCATTTAACAATAATCTGTATATTGGCTTTTGTATATTTAAATAATTAAATAATTCATCTGCAATTACTTGCCCTTCTCTATCAAAATCCGTAGCAGATATAACTCCGTCTACATCTTCTTGCTCTATTAATGACTTTATTATATTAATTTGTTTTGCAGCGCCTTTATCTTCAACTGTTCTATCAATATTATCACACTTTACCTTATACTGAAAAGATTCAGGAATAAATGGAAACTTCTCCATTCTCCATCCCTTCATATTTTCATCATAATCTTTTGCATCATATAATTGCAAAAGATGACCAAAGGCCCAAGTGATATAGTACTCTTCACCTTTAAAATAACCATCTTTTCTAGTTTTTATATTTAACGCATCTGCAATATTTTTTGCAACAGAAGGTTTTTCTGCAATAATTACCTTTGCCATGCCTTACCTCCTTAAAATCACTACTCTATTTATTATCTTTTACCAACATATATATTAACATTAAAACAAAAATAAGGCTAGCTTACTGCATTCCCGTCTGCAGCAACTAACCTTATTTTTTAGCATCTTTCTAATCCTATTAGAAAAATCTACATTTCATTTAACATCCATACATAAAAATTTAATACTCCAGCATAGGTGAGCCAAAGTAAATATGGAATAAATAACAATCCTGCAATTTTATCTTTATTATAAAATTTAATAAATGTTAAAACTGCAAAGAATAATAATACTAACAATTCTATAAAAGCTATTCCATATAATCTTAATCCAAAAAATATGAAGACCCATAAAAAATTTAATAATAGCTGTATAGAATACGTAAATATTGCTGAGCTTGTATCAATCCCTCTATATTTAAGTATATATACTCTGTAACAAGCTATTCCTATTAATATATAGAGAATAGTCCATGCAATAGGAAAAACACTTCCTGGTGGAGCAAAAAATGGTTTATTTAAGCTATCGTACAACTCTCCCATATATGGCATTATAACATTTATAAAACTAGCTATTATTAATGGTATTCCTATTGATAATATTAATGGTATAAGAAATATTTTTTTAGTTTTCTTTTTTTCTTCTTTCATATCAACACTCCATAATTTTAAAAAATAATACTTATCTTTTATTTAATTTATATGTTGATTTTTTTTAAATTATGTTTAATTGGTGCTACGCCATCCTTTTTTAGTGGAGAGTTGATATTTTAGAATGACATTCTTTAAGACTTTCTAAAAATATAGTTTAATCCATATATATATCTGAAAATTCTATATCTACTTTTTCTTCTATATTATTAATTTCTAAATCACAATTTACATCTGAAGAATTAACATCACATGCAATGGGAAAGTTTATTACAAATAGATTTTCTTTTTCATCTAACTCTAAAGCAAGCTCTCCCCCTTGTAATTCTGTCAATGATTTACTTAAGAATAAACCTAAACCACTTCCCTCTTTAGGTCTATTGAAAGATTTATTTATTCTTGTAAATTTATCAAATATATGAGGTATTGTGTCTTCATCAATTCTATTTCCGTTATTCTCAATTTTTATTGTAACTAAATTGCTTTCTTCTATGCCTATAGTCACATTTATATGGCTACCTTTTTGTCCATATTTTACAGAATTCGAAATAATATTTAATACAATTCTTTCAATCATATCTTTATCACATTTTACATATATCTCTTCTTTTTCTGAATCAAATATTAAACCTATTTCAGCTTTATTTATATATTTATTACATGCAATAGTTATATTTTCAACTACTTCAACAATATTATAAATTTTAAAATCTGGTTTAAGATATCCCTCTGACACTCTATTTGTGTCTATAAAATTATTGATAGTCCTTATTAGTCTTAAGGAATTCTGTCTTATTATTTCATTATTTTTACTTACATTATCAACTTTTTTCTGCTTTAAATAAATCTCATTAAGTTGTATCGCTGAATATATTAAATTTATTGGAGTACGTAATTCATGAGAAATATTAGAGAAAAACTGATTTTTTAATTCCTCTTCTTTTAAATACTTTTCTAGTTGATTTTTCATAGCTTTAGTCTTATTTAATTCAGTTACATCATGTGCATATAATAACTTATTATTTTCATCTATATCTATTATAAATAGAGTTACCACTATATCAGCATTTTTTAATTTAAGATCACTTATGCATATTTCTTTTTCATTACTATGATATAAATTAAAATTGAAATTTTCTAAAATAAATTTTTCTAAACTAATTCCTATAATATTTTCTTTATTTATATCATTTAATAATTTTAATCCTGCTTTATTTATATATTGTAATTTATTCTTTGAAAATAAAAGTACACCATCATATACAGAATCTATCAATTTATTATAATTGCTCTCACTTTTTTCTATCATTATATTGGTATCATTTAATATTCGATTACGCTTCTTTAATGTTCTATGTAACTCTAAATTCACTTCATGCGTTCGTTCTAAATTCACTTTCATATTTTTCATTGGCTCATTAATCATATAATTTACTATACCCTTAAATAATATATAAAATGCTAATAATTTCAATCCTCCAGTTATTATAATTGATTTATTGCTACCAATTAAAATTGTACTAGCTATATATGTTAAATACCTTAAAATTACATATAATTTTAAATTTTCAATGAAATCTTCACTTGTTAAACTTTTGTAATTTCCTAAAGTCTTTATCATATATAAAATCACATAACTAATTACAATTATACTCACTATAGAAAAAATAATTGAAATTTTTGTATTTATATATATATACTTATGAACACTGCAATTCATTATTATGAACGTTATAATAAATATACCTAAAAAAACTGGTATTGTTTTTTTCAAATCTTCTTTTTTATTGGTAAAGTAAAAACCTAAACATTGTAATATTATTTCAAAATAATATATTATAACTCCTAAACATATATACTGGGTATTTGAAGCAGCATCAAAATTTAAAATTAACCTTGATAATTTTAATGACAAAATTAACCCTACTAAAAGAAGTTCAAATGATATATACTCAATAAATAAATTTTTGATTGTATTTTCTTTAATAAAACATATGTAACAAATTGCTAATACAATTGATAAATATATTAATGTATTGACTAACAAATACAATTTATATTGTTTACTAATATAAAAATATAAATTATAAATTAAGTATATTATAAATTCAATAGATAAAATTTTAATTTTTGTACCTAATTTTAAACTAGACAGATTTAAATCTTGTTGCATCTTACTCATCTAAATTCTCCTTTGGAAATATTATTGTTATCTTTGTGCCCTGTCCTAGTTTACTTTCTATTTCAATTGTACCTGACTGTAGTTCAACTAATTTTTTAACAACAAATAATCCTATGCCTGTCCCATTTTTAGATTTTATTGAATATTTATCCATTGAATACTTACAAAAAGCTTCTTTTATAAACTCCTCATTCATACCTGCTCCATTATCCATTATAGATATTTTTACGCTATCTTCTTTATCTAATATGTCAATTATTATTTTTCCATCACTTGGAGTAAACTTTATTGAATTAGATATTAGATTTAAAATTATTCTTTGTAAAAATTCATAATCTAAATTTAAATAACTTTCTTCAGTGTTAGTATTAAATATTATTTCTACATTGTTGCTTTGTGCATAATCTACAAGAGATGTAACTATGTCTTCTGTTGTTTCAACAACATTAATTTCTTCTAAATTAGGCATTAAAAAATTTGAATTTATTTTTGACATATCAATTAAGTTATTAGTTAACTTTATAAGTGATATACAATTCATTTTAGATATAGAATTATATTTTTCTAATGATTTTATATCATTTTTATTAGTATATATTCGTTGAACTTGTATAGATGAATATATAACATTTATAGGTGTTTTTAAATCATGACTTATGCTAGATAAAAATTCTGTTCTTATTCTTTCTTCAACCATTCTACTTTCAACTTCTTTTTTTATCTCTTCTGTTAATACTTTAGATGTGTTATCTTCTATTAAAATTAAATCTTCCATTTTATCTTTATACATTGACAAAAATTTAGCATTTACAAATCTTTCCTCAGTCTTAGAACTTAAAATAGCATTGAAAATCAGATCGTTATCATTATTAGATGTAACGAAATGTATATACTTATTTATTTTTTTATTTATCACATCTCTAACATTTTTTACATCTACTAAATTTAAGAAAGCTTTATTCGCAAATAATATTCTATTATTTTCTAAACTAATCAATATTATTGGATGAGGCATAAATCTAAAAAATGTCTCATATAAATACTCCTTATTCCTTAAATTTAGTATAGATGTTTCCAACTCTTTATTTTTTATAAAAATATCTTCAGATAATTCATCCAATATTTTATTTTTTTTATTTAATGATTCTGCTAATTCTTTATAAGGATTTCTCATAAAATTCTTAAAAAACATACTAAAAAATATATTAAATACACTTAAAAATAATATTTCTCTAAATTTTAATAAATCTCCATTTATGGGATACATAAACAAACTAAAAAAACTTGCTATTGGAATTAATGCTACTAATACTAAATAAGTATTTATATTAAATTGATTGTATGACCTCGAATCATTGTTAACAAAAATTTTATATATTAAAAAACACTCAATACAGCTTAAAAATACTACTATTGATATTATGTTAAATATCTTATAATATAAAACTAAATTTAAAATAATAAAAATTTTTAAAACAATATATATAATATAACTCTTTTCTTCTGTTTTATGATTGTATTCTATAGTCTTAAAACCAAAATATAATTCAAATAATATAATGAAATTAGTAAGTGTATCAGCACTGTAATTACTATCTGGCGAAAGTTGAATACTATGTCCAAATAAAATTACATAAACAATAGAATATATATACATATAAATATAATTGTATTTGTTATGATTATATAAATGAAATACTTGTTTTGATAAAATACTAAATATAACCATACCAACTAAATAATAAATTCTAAAAGCTATAATTACTTGATTAAACTTCCATCTAAAAATCAAATTAGCTAAAAAATAAATTGCTAATGTAGCTAAACAAATTTTAAATATATTTTTTCCATCTATCGATATAATATTTATCTTTTTTCTATAATTATCCATAAAAATCACCTTTAATATCAATTTTACTGTATTATACTGTAAATGTACATAATTATTTGTTATTTTTTACATATATAACTTTTTTTGTTCATATCTAAATAATCGTCATATTTTTACCATTCTTAAATACACACTTTTCGCATTTAAATTTCCATTTAATAAATAGAAACGTTTTCTTTTATCCTGTATTTAAATTTTAATTATTTTTTTATTATTTTATCAGCATAGTCATTTACAATTTAACACATAAATAAGAGATGAAAAACCAATAATTAGTTTTTCATCTCTTAATAACTGATTCTAATGTCTTAGTATATCACTTTCAGCTAATTTCCCCATAAGTTTGGCTGTTGTTTTATTTAATAGTCCCTTTAATAATACTCCGCAAATTAATGCTCCTATCATATATGCACTTAATATTATAGTATCTTTAATTAATATAGGATATACTATCCCAGCCATTATTTGTCTCATACCATTTATAGCATACGTGAATGGTAAATAGGGATATATTTTTTGGAATAATACTGGTGTAACTTCTATTGGGAAGTTACCACTAGTCCCCGCAATTTGTAATACTAATATTACTACTATAACAGCCTTTCCTGCATCATCTAACAGGCTTCCTGCAGTATATATCACTGTCATAAATACTACACTAACAAATATGGAATAAAAAATATACATTACTGGATGCAATGAATAACTTCCTAATATCCAAATTGCACCTGTACTTGCAACTAAAGCTTGACATACTGCAAGTGATAAAAACATTAATAATTTTCCTAAATACATTTGGTAAGGCTTAATTAGAGTTCCATCTTCAAATTCATGTACTTCTAATGATAATAAAGCTGATGCTAATAATCCCCCAACCCATAAACATAGCACTGTATAAAATGGTGTAGCAGTTGAACCATAGTTAGGCCATGGAAATAACCTATTATCTTCAATCTCAACTGGACTAGACATAAATGCACTTTGAGAATCCCAATCATTAGTTATCATGTCCAGCAGTTCATCTATTTGATCTTTTTCATCTACTGCTTTAAGTTTATGTGCTAGCTTATGTACTTTTTCTTGTATATCCGGAAATTTATCTTGTAACTTTACTAATTGTTCATTAGATAAATCTGATATTTTTGTGAAGTCACCTAATAAATTTTCAACGTCTGGTAGTACTCCTCTTCCTTGTTCTAATAATACCAATCCACTATCTGATATCTCTCTAATTGAATTAAATCCATCTTCAATTGCTGGTACAAGTTCTGAATCATAACTATCTACTAAATCTGCTACTAATAAGTGAATGTCATCTAGTATTTTTCTTGTATCAGTTAATGCTTGAATATCTATTCCATCAGTATCTATTTTTTCTATTTCTTCTTTAGATCTATCAATTACCACATCAAGCCTATCATAAATTAAATCTAATTTATCAATTACCCTATCAATTTTCTTACTTACACTTTTTAAATCTTTTTGTATTCCTTGTAAATATTTTAATTCTTTATTATCTTTTTTACTTTGATTTGGGTCTTCTATCTCATTATCTTCAGATTCTTTTAATTTTATTTCAATATTGCTTATTTTATCTATGTGTGACTTTATAGTTTTTAAGTCATACTTAGCAGTCTTAACTATTTTCTGTAAGTCTTTTGATGAATCCGATAAAGCTATAAAAGTTTTTCTAGCAACATCTGGCAATACTTTTTCATCAATATTTGCTAAGGTTACGTTTAAAGCATCTAATGAATTTTCACCATTTACAAGTTCTTCTTCTATTAATGGAGATAAATCTGAAAGATTTCCTTCTATTTCATCTAAATAGTACTGGTTGCTATCTATAAGTTCTTTAGTTGCATCTATACTATCATAAACCACTGGAATCATTTCCTCAGATTTTTTTATTAATTCTGAAGTATTTACAGTTCCTTCTATTGAATCATCTAACAAGTCTTTTATTTCTGGCATATTTTCATCTAATTCATATATTCCATCAATTATTCTTCTAAGATGTTCCCTATTGTTTTCTATATCTATTCCCACTTCATTACAAGCTCTAAACATTGCTCCTGATACAGTTCTAGTTATATTATCATCAAGCTGTCCTTTTAATGTTTTTACTCCTGCATCAGTCATTTTAGGGGCTATTGTATTTTTCTTTTCATTTACCGTATATATTAGTTTAGGCTTTTCAACATCTTTTTCAACTAATGTGGTAAGATCTTTTGAAAAGTTTTCTGGTATTTCAATAGTTGCATAGTATTTTTCTTCTAACAATCCTTTTTTTCCAGTTTCTTTGTCAACGAATGACCAACCCATTTTATCATTTTCTTCTAACTTTTCTATTAATTCTTCACCCAAATTTATATCTTTCTCTTTAAATACAGTTCCTTTATCATCATTGATTATAGCTATTTTAATTCCCTTTGTGGCTCCATATGGATCCCATGATGCTTTTATATTTATTAATGAATATAAGGATGGAACTATTATAAGCACTACAATCATGATTAACGCTGCCCAATTAGTTGCTATCGTAACTATATCTCTTTTGTAAATTCTAAATATATTTCTCATATTTAATTACCTCAACCGTTCATTATTGTGCTTTCTTTTAACTTTTTAGCAAACTTTTCATTCTTTTTATTCATTGTTTTTCTAAGTGTTAATCCAATAATAAGTGATACGACCATGAAGATAGTTAATATAATCATATCTCTAAATAATATTGAATATACTATTCCTGCCATTATTTGTCTCATACCACTTATTGCGTATGTAAATGGTAAAAGTCCAAATATTTTTTGGAACACATCCGGATTGACTTCTATTGGGAAATTTCCGCTTGCCCCTGCAACTTGAATTACTAATAATACTACTCCAAATATTATTCCTGCATTTCCAAAAACACTTACAGCCGTATAAATTATTATCATAAATACAATGCTAACAAACACTGTATATAGTACAAATAATACTGGATGTAGACAATATGATCCTAAAATAAATAATGCTCCTGTGCTAGCAATTATTGCTTGTCCTATGCCGATAAATAAAAATAATAGTAATTTACCAAAATATACTTCATAAGACTTTAATTCCTTATTGTCTTCAACAGGATGTGCATCTGTCCCTAATAATATAGATAACATATATCCACCTATCCATAAACATAGAATTGTATAAAATGGAGTAGATGCTGAACCATAGTTAGGCCATGAAAATAGTCTATTATCTTCAATTTCAACTGGACTTGCTAAAAAGTCACTTTGAACTTGCCAATCATTAGTTATCATATCAAAAATTTCATTAAACTTATCTTCTTCATCAAATTCTCTAAGTTTATCAGCTAATTCACGTACTTTATCTTTCATCTCTGGAAATTTATCTTTTAATTTTAATAATTCTTCATTAGATAAATCTGAAAGATCTGCTGAAACACTTAAAATCTCTTCAATATCTGGCAATGTATTTCTACCCTCTTGTAGAACACTAGATGTATTATCTAAAATAATTTTCATTGAATCAAATCCATCTTCAATAGCTGGCACAAGTTCTGAGTCATAATTTTCAATAACATCAGTAACTTCTTCATGAAAATCATCAAGTATATTTCTCATATCACTAATAGCCTGAGTATCTAATTCTTTACCATTATCTAACTCTTTTATTTCATTATCAATTCTACCTTTAACAGTGTCTAATCTATCACTTAATAAATCTAGTTTATCTATAGCTTTAGATATCTTTCTACTAATATCTTTTAAATTTCCTTTTATACCACTTATTGATTCAGCTTGCTTCTTTAATTCATTTATATAATTTTCATCAGTACTATTAAGTGCAAACTTTGAAAAATCTATTTTACTTACTTTATCTAAGATTTTTTTTATATTTTTAAGCTGAGATTCTATACCATCAATAAGTGTGTTAGCAGACTTAATAGTATCCGAAGATGCTATTAATGTTTTTTTTGCTACCTCAGGTATTATATTTTCTTCAAGATTTCCAAGTTCCACACTTGTAGTATCTAGTATATTCTCAGCTAATAATAAATCGTCCTTTATAACTGGAGATATATCTGATAATCCCCCTTGAGTTTTATCAAAGAAACTTTGAACATCTTGTAAAAAATCGTCTGTTATATCAACTGTATTAGATACATTTGGAAGTATCTCATTTACTTTTACAATTAAATCTGAAAGATCTACAGTTCCATCTATAGCACTATCTAATAAATTTTCAAGTTCTGGCATATTTTCATCTAATTCATATATCTCATCTATTACTTCCCTATATTCAGATCTATGTTCATCCATTTCAATTCCGATTTCATCACACGCTCTAAATAATACTCCAGAAACTGTTTTTACAATATTATCATCAAGTTGTCCTTTTACGCTTTTAACTCCTGCATCAGTCATTTTCGGTGCTATAGCATTCTTTTTTTCATTCACAGTATAAATTAATTTAGGTCTTTTAACTCTTTTTTCTACTAATGTGGTAGCATCTTCTGAAAAGTTTTCTGGTATTTCAATAGTTGCATAATATTTTTCATTTATCAGTCCATTTTTTGCGGTTTCTTTATCAACAAAAGTCCAACCCATTTTATCATTGTCTTCTAATTTTTCAACTAATTCATTTCCTAAGTTTATATCCTCATCTCTAAAGGTTGTCCCTTTATCTTCATTAACAACTGCTATCATGATTCCACTAGTGCTTGAATATGGATCCCATGATGCTTTTATATTAATTAATGAATATAATGATGGAATAATCATAAGTGCTATTACCACCACTGTTGCTACCCAGTTTTTAAATATGTTTTTAAAATCACGTTTAAAAATTTTTATTATATTCTTCATAATTAATTTATTATTGGTATTTATAATATAATACTATTGTTTATTACATTATAAATACCAACTAAATCCTCCTATCATTATTATATAAATAATAAATTCTTTATCTTAATGTTAAACTTTTCTTAAAGCATACTATATAATCGTAAAATATATTTATTACCATTATTAAAATTTATATTTACGAACATTTTCCTTGTGTTTAAAAATAGAATTAACCTACAGCCAAGAACTATGATTATATTATAATTGAAAGTTTTACGCTTTTAAATACTTTTTAATCTCTTGTTCTTATCATATTAAAATGACTATAAGTCATTTTAGCAAAAAATGCAACCCCTGAAAACATTTACTTAAATATTTTTTTATTTTAGATATTAATAAAAAATACTTATTACATTTTTCATTAAAAATAACATACATTTAATTATTAGTAGATAATTAAATGTATGTTATATATTAATCAAATATTAAGTATAATATATTAATATTTGGCTATATTTTAGCAGAGTGTCGGTCTATCTCACTTTGGCTATTGCATAGATTAACACACATTTAAAACAGCGCTAATATTTAAAATATCTATGAGCAAATAAAGCATTTAAATTGTCATAAGAATAAACTTGTAATCCATCTTCCATACCATACCCACCATAGATTACACTTTCTTTATTATTTACTTGAAAAGCTTTTATTTTATTCATCGCAAGACTTGCTAGTTCTTTGTCATCTGCTTTAGATGCTAGTTGTACTATAAATGAATATATCGATGTTGATTCTATATTAGTTAAACTTTCTCCATTAAAAGAATATGAAGTAGAAAGAAAACCATCATTTATAAATTTTTGTTTTATCCAAGTTATGCTTTTATCTATATCTTCACCATATTCTTGTTTATTTAGCAATATAATCATTGATAATAAAGTATCTATATTTTCATCATCATATGTTCCACTTTCTCTATAAAATTCTTTTTTATAAAGAGGTACCTCATCACTTACATATCCATTATTTAAAATTTGTAAAGACGTATTTAATACTTTGTCCCACGAAGAACTAAGATTTGAAAGCATCTTTATTGTTTGCAAATCTAAGTAGCATAAAGTTGTAGTCTTACTTTTTGAAATTCCATCATTAAAATCTACAAGAATATTATTTTCTACTAACTCTTTAGATATTCCGCCAGATATTCTAAGTGCTATTCCTCGATAACCCTTATCGTTCCATTTTTCTTCTGCTAAAAGAAGTGCCTTTATTATTCTCAAATCATCTATTGTTGCAGATATTTCTGATTTAGATTTCTCTTCAATTCTCCAACTTATAAGATTATTCTTTAATACCATATAATTTCTTATATAATCTAAAGTTCTATCAAATGTTATTCTATCATTTTTCTCTAAACTATATAATAACATTATTCCTTGTGATTCTGATAATACAGCGTGACCTTTTGTTATATCACCTTGTGAATTAGAGTTTATATAATTAGTATATACTCCCCCTTCTTCATCCATTAATTTATTATTTATAAAGTCTAGTAATGATTTTTCTTCATCGCATGTATCTAACTGCAACCAAACTTTACCTGTTTCTACAGTTCTAAAGTATGGTGCCGCATTATAATAAATTATAAAAAATATTATTAATAATGCTAAACTTATTGTGATTTTCTTCTTCATTTTAACCTCATCTTTTTAGCTATATCCTAATATTTTTAATCTCACTTTTTTGAATTAGAATATAGGTATTTATAAACGTTATAATAAGTTGTTACTTTATCTAAATATTTCTTAGTTTCATTAAATGGTATATAGCTTAAATCTTTACCATTTTGTGAAAGCTTCGAATCATTAAGCCACTTGTTAACATTTCCTGGTCCTGCATTATATCCTGCTATTATTGATTCTAAATTTCCATCAAACATTTCTCTAAGTTCATTTAAATACCAACAGCCCATCCTTATATTATATTCTTCATCAAATAATTTCTCTTTAGAAAACTCTTCTAACTCCATTTTTTCTGCTGCCCATTCTCCTGTTTCTAAAGTAATTTGCATAAGACCAATTGCATTTTTACTAGATTCAGCTTTTTTATCAAAATTACTTTCTGTTTTCATAACTGACAATACAAAAAATGGATCTAAATTGTATTCTTCACTATATTTACTTACATATTCTTTATATTTATAAGGAAAAAAGACTTCTTTTATTAAATATTTAGATCCAATAGCCATAGCTACTATTATTATTATCCCTAATATAAGAAATTTATTTTTCTTAGATTTCATTACTTTCTCCTTACTTAATATTATTTATCCCATAGCCAGCTCCTATAATAATTTATACTATAACAGTTGCTTGCTCTTAAAGTAACGATTTCTAAATTTTAAATAGAACCTAAAAACTCTATCTATACCTTAGAACTCTGTTTATAAAGTTATTATTACATAATGTTTTAATATTCAATAAAATCAACTTAATTTGACTATGTCTTAAACATTTTTTAATTTTAAAACATAATCAAATCTTTTATGTTAGCGAATTAATATAATCAATTAAATCATATACTTGTTTTTGAGTTTCTATTAAATCACCATTATTATCAATAATTACATTTGCAAAATTCTTCTTTTCATTTAAAGACATTTGTGCATTTATACGACTTACCACTTCTATTTTACTTAAATTATCTCTTCCCCTCACTCTTTTTATTTGAGTAGAGTTTTCAGCGCAAACAAGAACAACATAATCCATTTCTTCATGCATATTGTTTTCAATTAAAGTAGGGGCATCTATTATTACTACTCTTTCACATTTTTTCTCATATAAGTTTATTGCATTGTTTATTGCTTCTTTTATATAAGGCATAATTATAGATTCATATTTTACTCTTTGTTTTGAAAATTTAAATATATGATTTCCAAACTCTTTTCTTCTGAATTCGCCTCTCCAGTCAAAAAATCCTGATCCAAATTCACTTCTAATTATATCTAAAATTTCAGGATTTTTTTGCAGAACCTCTCTTGCAATTACATCTGCATCAATAATATTAAAGTTTTCACTTCTAAATATATCTGATATAGTACTTTTTCCTGTTCCTATACCCCCTGTTAACCCTATCTTTATCATTTTAAAAGTTCATCTCCCATTTTTATTTTGCATCATACCATGTATCACCATATTTTAAATCCACATCAAGCGCTACATTTAATTTAATGGCATTTTCCATTTCTTCAATAACCAATTGTTTCACTATGTCAAACTCATCTTTTTTAACATTTAATATAAGTTCATCGTGCACTTGAAGAATTAATTCACTATTTAAATTCTTTTCTCTTAACTTATTATAAACATTAACCATTGCAAGTTTAATAATATCAGCTGCACTTCCTTGTATTGGAGCATTCATAGCTAATCTTTCACCCAATGCTTTTACAATTTTATTTGAAGATTTTATTTCTGGTATGAATCTTCTTCTGTTTAATATAGTTAATACATAACCTTTTTCTTTAGCATACTCACTTACATAATTTAAATATTCCTTTATCTTAGGATATCTTTCAAAATAAATAGCCATATATTCTGATGCTTCTTTTTTAGTAATTTTTAAATCTTGTGCTAAGCTAAAATCACTTATTCCATATACTATACCAAAATTTACTGCTTTAGCATTACTTCTCATTGTAGATGTAACTTCATCTACTGGAACCTTAAATACTTCTGAAGCTGTTTTGGTATGTATATCACTATGGTGTTCAAATGCATCTATCATATTTTTATCATCTGCTACATGTGCAAGTACTCTTAATTCTATTTGGGAATAATCGCAAGATATAAGAATGTCATCACTTTCTTGCGGTATAAACACTTTTCTTATTTCTTTTCCCATTTCATATTTTATTGGTATATTTTGAAGATTAGGTTCAGTACTTGATAATCTTCCTGTAGTTGTTACAGTTTGATTAAAATTTGAATGTATGCATTCATCTATATCTATTACATTCTTAAGCCCTTCTACATAAGTAGAATTAATTTTAGTGATTTGTCTATAATACATAACTTTAGCTATTATAGGATGTTTGTCTATTAATTTTTCTAAAACTTCTTGGTTCGTTGAATACCCTGTTTTAGTTTTCTTAATTACTGGCAAATCAAGTTTTTCAAATAATATTTTTCCAAGTTGCTTTGGTGAGCTTACATTAAATTCTTCATCTGCTAATTCATGAATCTCTTTTTCTGTTTTTTCTATTTGTTCTTTAAATTTTATTCTAAGTTCTTCTAATTTATTTTTATTTATTTTAAATCCTATGCTCTCCATTGAAGAAAGTACATATATTAATGGATGTTCTACTTTATAATATAATTCATCCATATCTTCTTTATGAAGCATTTCTTTTAATTTTTCATATAATTTTTTTAAATAACTACTGCATATTGCTTTTAGATCATTTGAATCCGACTTTATATCTTTTTCTAAAAATCTATTAATTAAATCAAAAACTTCATAATTGGCTTTTGAAGAGTCTATTAAATAAGCTGCTATGGCTGTATCAAAATCAAAACCTTGAATATCTATATCATACTTGTTTAAAAATGTAATTAAATTTTTGCTATCATGTATTACTTTTTTAACAGTTTCATCTTCCATAAAGGTTTTTAATAAATTTAAAGCTTTTTCTCTATTTGACATACTTACTAACTTAAAATCTATAACATGTGATCTGCCTTCTTCACCTAATATTAAATATTCTAATTCTATAGTAGAGTATTTAGATGCATCATTTAATGTAAATAAGATATAACTTCTATCTTTAATACTTAATAATACTTCTTCCATCTCTTCAATTGTTTCTATTTTACTTATTTCTATATTAGCTATCTCTTGTAACTCTGCTTCATTATTGTCCAAATCATACTTTGATAGTACTGATTTTAACTTAAGATTTTTAGCTAATTTTTTAAGTTCTACTAAATTTACTTCATCAGCATTTTCTATATCTGATAAATTAATATCTAATGGTACCTCTCTTATTATTGTAGCTAATTTCTTAGAAAATATTGCTTGTTCCATATTATTTTCTAAGTTTTCTTTTAATTTCTTACCGCTTATCTCTGGGATATGTCTTAAAACATCTTCAAGTGTTCCATATTCTTTAATAAGCTTAAATGCTGTTTTTTCTCCAACTCCTGGTACCCCTGGTATATTATCCGATTTATCTCCCATAAGCCCTTTTACATCAATAAATTGAGTTGGTGTTATTTCAAATTCATCCGTAAACGCTTTATAATCATAAATTGCTGTTTCAGTAACACCTTTCTTAGTTATAACTACTTTTGTTTTCTCGGATGCTAATTGAAGTGCATCTTTATCTCCTGTCACTATGAATACTTCCATATCATTTTCTTCACCAAATTTTGATATAGTTCCTATTATATCATCTGCTTCAAAGCCATCTATTTCAAAAGTTTTTATTCCCATATATCTAAGTAACTCTTTTATAATTGGAAATTGTTCTCCAAGTTCTGGTGGCATTTTCTTTCTACCAGCTTTATACTCTGCATATTCTTTATGTCTAAATGTTGGCGACTTTTTGTCAAATGTTGCAATTATGTTATCTGGATTTATTTCATCTTTCATTTTAAATAGCATATTTGTAAAGCCATAAATAGCATTAGTATTTACACCATCATCATTAGTAAGAGGAGGTAAAGCATAAAATGCCCTATTCATAAGCGAATTTGAATCTAAAATTAATAATTTTTTCATTGATATAATCCTCCTGAATATCTTTAAGATATTTTTATTATATATAAAATTAGTTATACATTAATATTATACTATCTTTATCAAGTAAAATCATTATTCTTTAATAAAGGTAACCACATTTTCCAATATTAATTCATATATTAGCAAAAACCTCTCTGTAATTTATATCTATATATTTTTATAAATTAAATCCACACTTATAATTTATATAAGCTTAGACAAATAATAAAAATAGTGACATAATTATTATAAAAAACATGAAGAAAGGAAAAGTATAGTAAATTTACATTAATTTATTATACAAGGTGATTAAATGAATATAGAATTACTAAAAAAATATGCTAAACTTACTGTTAATAAAGGTGTTAATCTTCAAAAAGATGGGATTTTAGTTATTAATTCTCCTATAGAATGCTATGATTTTGCAAGACTTATGGCTGAAGAAGGATATGCATCTGGTGCTAAAGATGTTTATATAAATTACTCTGATGCTAGCTTTAATAAAATTAAATTAATTAATTCATCTAAAGAATCACTTAGTGATGTTTATGATTTTGAACGTGATAAATACGATTACTTTACAGAAAAAGGTGCTTCCTTTATCAGTATTTCCGCTGCTGATCCAGATCTTTTAAAAGATGTTGATTCTTCAAAAATTTCTATATATCAAAAAAGTAGAAATATAGCATTAAAAAACTACCGTAATAAATGTTCATCAAATAAAAATGCTTGGTGTATAGTTTCAATTCCAACAGAAGGTTGGGCAAAAAAGGTATTCCCTAATATTTCTACTGAAGAAGCTATAGAAAAATTATGGGATGTAATATTTAGTATTATGAGAATCAAAGAAAATGATCCAGTTGAAGCTTGGAACAAACATACAAAGTTACTTAGTTCTAAAGTTGAAACATTAAATAATGATAGATTTAAATATCTTAAATTCCAAAATTCTTTAGGTACTGATTTACAGATAGAATTAGTTAAAGATCATCTTTGGTGTGGTGGTGCTGATAAATGTGAAAATGGTGGATTTGATTTTATAGCAAATATGCCTACAGAAGAAGTTTTTTCAACACCAAAATATGATGGAGTTAACGGAATCGTATTTAGTTCTAAACCTTTAAGTTACTGCGGTAATATAATAAATGATTTTTCTTTAACATTTAAAGATGGTAAAGTTATTGATTGCTCTGCTAAAGAAGGTCTTGCAGTTTTAAAAGAACTTTTAAATACTGATGAAGGGTCTAAACATTTAGGAGAAGTTGCACTAGTTCCTTATGACTCTCCAATTTCTAATTCTAATATAATTTTCTATAATACGCTTTATGATGAAAATGCTTCATGCCATTTAGCACTTGGAAGTTCATATTCTTCTTGCATTAAAAATGGAGAAAGCATGTCTGAAGATGAGTTATTTAAATTAGGTTGTAATAAGTCTTTAAGTCATGTTGACTTTATGATTGGTACAAAAGACACAAATATCATTGGAATTAAAGAAGATGGTACAGAAGTTCAAATATTTAAAGATGGTAATTGGGCTTAATATGCTTTTGTTCTTTTAGGCTCTGTTTTAAATATGTGTTAATATATACAATAGGTAAATTGGCATTGTAATTTGACTTTGAGAAT
>NZ_JAMQIF010000029.1:0-63905 GCF_023845855.1 Clostridium sp. ZBS2 | reverse complement strand
ATTCCTAAGTTCAATTACTCAGTCCAGTTTACTTATGTATATATCAACACGCTACTAAAATAGAGCCTTTTTCATTCTTATTCTATTGGTTCACCATTAAAATTCTCATAGTATGATGGTTTTTTAGGATCACCAACATTGTTTTGATTTTCATGTAATTTTTGTCTTCTTGTTCCCTTTTGTATTGGATTAATTGCTCCTTCTTTATTTGCCATATAAAACACATCCTTTCCTAAATATTTTGTGCCTATAGAGAATTTTAATCCCCATCAAATTTAGTTAAGAATGTAAATTTTTAAAATTAAATTTTATTTTCAAAATCTTTATACATAAGACTTGGTTGTATTCCTTGGTTATTTTGATATTTTCCACTGTTATATAAATCATATTCTCCATCAATATTATGATAATAAATTTGACATATCTCTATGTTAGGATATATTTTTATAGGTTGAACACAGAATATTTCTAACGTCCAATATCCTGCAAAACCAATATCACCAAATCCTGCAGTAACATGTATAAATAATCCTAGTCTTCCAGTTGAAGAACGCCCTTCTAACATAGGAACATATTTATTAGTTTGAGTAAATTCATTTGTTCTCCCTAAGTATAACTTCCCTGGTTCTAATAATAATCCTTCTTCAGGTATTATAAGTTTTTCAGTTTCATTTGGAATTTTCATATCCAATGTATCATTCTTATATACTAATAATTCATTAAATAAAGTTAAATTATAACTATTGGGATTTATTCTTTTTTTATTAAATGGTTCTATAACAATCTCTTTTCCTATATGCTTTAATATCTCTTTTCCTGATAATATCATTTATAGTATCCTCACTTTCATAATTAATTTTTTTGAATTAATTTTCTCATTAATAATTTTTTGATTAAAACTATTATCTATGTATTAATTTCTAAGTTAAATTTTATTTCTGATTTATTATAATATAATAAACCAAATTTGAAAAATCAAATTTGATCTTTATAAAAATCTAAGGTGTTGTTTTACCACCTTAGATTTTAGGAACTATTTTATTAATTAATTGCATATATTATCTACTAAAAAAAATGAATCAGCCTACTTAAAATTCATAGGTATATACTTTTTATTACATAAGTTTAAATAAATATTAGTTTCATCAACAATTTTAATTGCATCCCATTCAATATTATCATCTAGATATATATTAGCATTAATTATATTATTACTTCCTTCACATATACCAACAAGATTAATTTTATCTAGTATTTCATTATAATTGAAAAGCTTTAAAATTTGTTTATTTATATTTTCACCATCTATATCTGTACATATAAACTTACTACTTAGTATCTTTGCGTAATCATCTATACTATCTGTACTCTCTCTAATATTACTTGTAATATACCAAGTTAACATAACTTCTTCATTAGTTACTTCCTTTATTTTATTAATATCATCTTGAAAATTGTATCTCATACTGTCCCATAATTTTTTAAATTCAGCTACTGAAAAAATTATTGGTATATACTTATATTTTTCTTTAAAGCAATACTTTATATTAGGAATCCACAATATCTCCTCTCCTAAACGCCTAGCTATAACATTACTCTGATTGGATTGATTACTATAATTTAATTTTAATTCTACATCTGAATCTACGTCTTCGGATGTTACTAAGTTATCTACATAGCCATTGTAAATTATCATATCATCGTATTTAACACTAATTTTTTCATCATACATGTCACCACTTAAAACTATCTCCATATTTCTAATCCTTCATTTACTACTTACGTTATTTGAACCTTTTGTTATATTGTTGTGAATTTTTTTAGAAAACCTTCTAATACTTTTTTTCTACATTTCCTGCGGTATTCATTCGTTTTTCTACTTCTATTATAATTTGTGGATTCTTTTTAATAAATGAATGTCCAAGTTCATTGTCAAATGCTCTTAACGCATCTATACACATTTCAAATAACTCTTCATTATCTATAAGAATTAATTTATATATTATATTGAACTCTTCCTCAATAACTTGATTATCAAGACAATATACTAGTTTTTTTTGCCAATCTAAATCTTTATTCAATACTTCATTATATAATTTATTCCAATCATCGCTAGAAAATTGTTTTAAAATATCTTGTGCAATAGAGAATCCATCATCATACCATGAATCAACTGTTGTTTCCTCTAATAATAATTTATCTAACTCTTTATACATATAATCACCTCTTAATTTATTTAAAATCCTGATGGTTTAGGTGCATTAACCAACAGCGAAAATATCATTATTGTTGTTAATATTATATGAATGTCCTCCAATAACCTGATTTTTAGTAGTAGCTTTACGTCTACATTCTAAAATTTTATTTTTTGTAGACTCATCAAAAATTCCTCTTGTTGTTACATATTTATATCCATCAATTACTAAATCTGATGTTGAATCTAATGATTTGAATTTTACCATTGTGCCTTCTTTATATTTCTTCGTTGCATCAAAAGTTGCTATATCCATTCTTTTTTCTAGCTCTGATCCTGACATTGGAATTCCCTTATAAGTTTTAGGCATTTTATTAATTTTATCATTCTGCATAACAACATTTATAATTACATTACTTCCAAGAATACTTAACAATAATAGTTCATTTTTGTATTCAAGTTCTGCTAATGCCTCAGCTACTCAATTTTGTGGATCATCATCTGTAAATTTCTCAAATGATTCTCTACAGCTTCCATTTTCATATACTGCATTACTTTGATTATAGCATTCTCCTTCAAGTGAAATATAGCTTGATTTATTTTTTTGAACTAATACCTTAAGTAAATGAAAAAAGATTAACACTCCAATTACTGAAACATTAATCTTTTAACTTATTTCACTACATTATTAAAATTATGCAGTAACTTACTTTATCTATTTCATTGGTATTACTACATTTATATCTATTTTAACTATTATGAATTGAGTTACTATTTAATTTTGCATCTAATTTTATAATAGTTGCTTATTTAGTTTTTCTGCTTTATGCAACTCTCCTAGTAATAGATTATTATAACTATCCATATATGCTCTTACTCCACCAATTATATTAATTTGATTTATATCCTTATTATTTTTTAGAATATCTAATGCATTCATATATCTTATATATATCGGTTTCATTACACCACTTTTAATTTCATCAGCATATTCCATTTCAAGCTTCTTTATCACAATTTCTATTTATTCTAATAACTCTCTTTTTATATCCACTTAATTGTCCTCCTATCTACTTGGTACTTCTCTTATTTCTTTTATCCATTCTAGCGACCACCCTTGTGGTAATAAAATTTGGTCACCATCGCCTTCAAGTAATGCTCCAGTTTTAGTGTATTGTTTCTCAACCCTACCAATATTTATTGTTGTACCTTTAGGTACCTCTATAACTGCTTGATATTGTCTTGAATTTTTCCATTCTGGAACTAATGCAGTATTAATTTTTGCATTAATTCTATTTCCTGCTGGTGTAATAGTTACAAATTAATATTCTCCACTTGCACATCAAAACTAAACTCATTCAATAGTTCTAATATTCGTTCCTTCAATTTCCCAGAATTAGATACTGGAGCATCTAAATAAAAAATTGCTTTTCCTACTTTATTTTTTTACAACATTTCGCCAATCAACATAATTGCTATTTGCGTTTTATCTATCAGGCGATAGGTACCTCTAAGTCCTGCTAAATCTCTAATAGTTCCATCCATGCATTTTAATAATACTGACTCAGATAAAGCCACTTCTAAGGTGATTATAGTATTAAATCCGTCAATATTTACAATACTACCTTCTAAGTTACTTTTAACTTCTTTATATCTTCTATTTTTAATATTCTTTGCTGAAGAAATAGCTCTTACCAAAGCTAGCCTTTGCCTTTCAGATAGTAGATAATGATTGCCTACAAATACAGATGCACCTTTTATGCTATAACCTTGATTTAAAAGATAATATAAATCGTGTCCAGCTTTATACAGTTTTTGAACTGATTCACTGCTAAATTCTTTTTCATCATTAGGCAAATAGCCTCTTTTAACAATTTTGCTCATAACTTACCATCCTATTATTCTAATCATTATGACATTTGAATTAATCCTTAATCATCTACTGCTGCATATAGTGATCCGTCTTTTTTAGGTTTCATAGCTGCCGGAAAATTTTACTATTTAATAGTCTTGAAAATCTCCCAACTTTCTTTTTCTTCAAATGATGGTTCATATATTATTTGAAATACACTTTCAATAGGTCTATCTTCGGGTAGATACTTTTTTTTCAACGCTTCTGATACTCGACTTTCCAATTCATACATAACATATCTTTTATCTAATTCCATAATTATCACCTCTATTAATTATTCAAGAAATGTACCATAAGTTATCCAGATTGGAATTTAGTTATTAATCAGCTTAAAATTATATTTAGTGATATTTTAGATAAAACATCTTAAGAAAAAGAACTTTAAGTTAGGATATTCCTAAAATTAAAGTTCCTTAAAAATTATTTCTAAGAAGAAAATTAGAATACACAAAAATAATATAATATTTAATACTTAATAAAGTCACTAATTTTTTATATTTACTCTATACCATATACCTCTTCTATTAGTAAAAGTTTTTCTTGCACTATTTCTTTTTCATCCTCATGCTTTTCAATATAAAACTCACATGTAAAATATAAATATAAATACAACTCATCATAATCTATAATATCATAGCAGTCATCACCTACATAAAATAAGACTTTATTTTCTCCAAAGTACTCATCATCATCTTTATTATAGTCTTCTGAATAAATTACCCCTAAGATTTGATTTCTTTCAGTTTCTTTACTTTTAAATTTTTCTAAATGTTTTAAAAATCCACTTCTATTTACATATGAATTTAAGACATCAAGAACTGTACCTTTATCTAAATAATTCTTCTTCATTCTCTCATTAAACTCTTTGTATTTATACATAACTATTCCCCCTATTAGTATAAAATATTAAATTTATTTATATCTTCTAAATCATCTTAGATTTCGCTTTTTCTTTTCTTGATTTTTTGAAATATGCTATCCTAATTGTACATCAAATATGCAAAAGTACTTAACTGTTATCTAAAAATTCTCAACTATTAGCTTAATATTGTGTCCATTACAATACTGGCCAAGCATTTTCTACTACACCAGTATATGAATCTTGATATGCTTCAAATTTCAATACTTTTCCTTCATAATCTACTTGCCCTTGAATTATTGTTTTATGTTGGTTTTCTAATGGAACCACCCTATTATTTAATAAACCTTCGTCTACAGCCTTTTTACTTAAATCAATTATTTCTTCATTAGAAATTCCTGCTGGATCATATACTGTTTTTTGTATGGTTTTTTCCCTCTGGTGGTATTTTCTTATATTCATCATTTCCTTTTTTACCTGTATAATCCATTTTCTCATATTCCACTCTATGTCAAAAATTCCATCTATATCTGTGTAGTTCTTTCTATCAATATATATTTATTAGACTCATCATTATTTGCTTACAGATGACTTGCCTTTCATCATATCTTCATCAATTTCAAAATTATGATTTACTGAATTTACTATTTTAATTCTAAGTTTGGAATATTGATTAATTGACTGAAATTCTATAAATTTAGAATTAATTTCAAAATATATAAACCTTAAATCAGGATAAAACTCTGCTATACCATCTTCAATATCAATAAATCCTGTTAAATATATATCATCAATATCATTATCTACTACTTTTTTAAATTTTCTATAATTTTTATTTCTCCTATTCTTTTATGCTCTGATATTATTTTTATAATAAGTATAACTTATTAAAGTTCTCCCATTAAAAAAATCCAACAGACAATTTAATATCCATTGGACTTTTATTCTTAACATAATAATTATCAAAAGAAATTATTATGTTATAATCTATAAATTCTTTAGTTTTAACATTAAAATCATGAACAAATTTGATTTTCATTTTATTTATCCCCACCTTATACTTTTACTTTTCACATTTTATTTTCTTTATTTTTTCTAATTCTTCTATTGTAGGTTCCTTTTTTTCATCTTCTAACTGTCCTTGATCATTCCATTCTTTAAAGGCTTTTAATACACTAACTTCACATTCTGCCCAATAAGTCATTATGCCTTCCTCGTTCCATTCAATAATTTCACCATCAACTAACCCTTTTTTCATATCATAATATTTCTTTAGTTTTCCATTAAAATAAAATTCTATAGTTTGGATATCTTCTATACCATCAACGTAGAATGAATACGACTCAACTTCCCCGTTATCAAATAATGTATAACCTATTCCATTGTATGGTATTTCAGTATCCATTTCTACATTAAGGCCTGTCAAAAGGTCATATCCTATTTCGGTATATAACTCCTTACCTTTACTTAAAATTTCTTTCTTTGATAATATATTCAATAATTTCACCTCTACTTATCAAATTTTAAATTTGGATACTTTTTACTGTACAGCTCTGCTCCAATACCACTGTCTAATAATGTTAACATTTCTAATCCTATTTTAGTAGCCTCAAACGTTTCTTTATGCGGTGATTCATTTTTTAAATGTTCATGCAATAAATCTAAAGGTTTTCCTTTTTGTTCTTTTAGCTTACGTTATCTTTTAATCCTAGTTATTTTGGTTTTTAAAAGTATTTCAGTACAATAAAAAAAGATTAATGCTCCAATTACTGAAACATTAACCTTTTTAACTTCTTTCACTGCATTATTTAGATTATGCATTATCAAATCCTCTTACTCTTATTGATTTAACTATACTCTGCTGTTATTGCTTTTTATGCAGTTAATCTATTCTTTATTATGTATTTATTTATTTTTTCATCTAATGATTCCTTTTTTATTGGCTGAAAATTTATATTGTTATACTCATCTTTTTCTGCTTCAAATAATATGCCATTATCACCTTCATATGATTTAGTATGAATGAAAAATTTTTCTTTTATTTCTTTTGGTATTCCATTTGGAAATGCAATACATTTACCTTTCGGCAAATTATGTTTACAGAAAAAATATTGAGATATATCTTTATTTTTTACGCCTTTATCTAAAGCTCATCTTTCTATTACTGATGCTGGTTTATCACTCATTGTTTACTTACCTCCATTATTATATATTTATATACATCTTCTTCCCACGCTTTTGTAATTCTGTATTTCAATCCTCTCTCTAAAAGTATTTCAGCTTCATCTATAGAACTAATAGAACTTATACTTTCACCATTAGTATTAGATACTTTTACATATTCAAATATTCCATCTTCATCATTTAGTATTGCAAAATTATCTGCTACTGATGGTTTTAAGCTTGTTGAAACATATCATTTATCTCTAAATATATATTCTTGATTTTTAATTATTTTATCCCAATTTTCTATTATATCTTCTTTTGTAAATCCTCTATATAGCTCAATTTCACTATTTATCTTTCCTTTTTGCTATTGAACTATCAAGATTCTTAATTGTTTTTATTAAATCATCATCAACCTCACTATTTCTTAATCCTGCATTTAATCTCTCATAAATATCATTTAACTCTAGTAATTATCTATAGTATTTAGTATCTCTTTACTACAAGATCCACTCATATATATTTCCATTAATAAATTTTCAACTTCTGGTTCTTTATACAACTTTATATTGTCAACTATTACCTCTAATAAGTACTTATTAACATCCATTACTTTATTGTACATGTTATTTGAAAATTTGATAATATCTTGTTTTGAAGCTTCTTTAAAAAACGCTTTTAATTGCATCTCAATATTTTCATTATTAAATCCTAATTCATTAATATTAATCATAATATCTTCTATTGATAATTCATCTGAAATAACATCTACCATTACTTTTTCTAACTGAACTATAGCAATTCTTGAATCCTCATTTTCAAGATAAAATCGATAAAAAAATTCTTTATCTAAGCCATTATACGTATAATGTATAGTATCTGCATCTATATCTTTACTGTAATTTTCCAACAAAACACTCTCAGTAGAAAAGTTATCAATTGTTTTCCATAACAAACTTCTACAATCATCATAAATTCTAAATTTCATTATTCCAGTTTGAATATTCTCTTCGCATTCAACAACAGGATATAACTGATTAACACTTATTCCTTCTTTTTCTATGTTTCTTTTAGATTTTAAAATCATTTTCTCACTCCTATCGGAATCAAATTCTCGTCCAAATCTACAATCCAAAAACCATCCTTATCTGTTACGGTACTCTTTAATCTCTTTATTATATTGTGGTAAATCTCCTTTATCAATTACTTAAATATGTTAACTATAAAAAAATAATGAACCATCCTACTTAATTTCAGCTGATTCATTTAATTTCCTGAATACATTATTACAATTATACAGTAAGTTCATTTAACCCATATATTGATTTTTAAATTATCTAGAAATACCTTCTATTTATACAGTTAAATACTCATTAAATTGTTTCTAAATTAATACATACTGTCATTATATCTTACCATGAATAATCTAGATACAAATCTGGTACTGACATTGACGGAATACCAATATTTGATAATTCCTTTGCGAATTTATCAATGAAACTATTAGTACATCTTGATGGCTTTTCTAAAAATTTAATTGAATATCCACTTCTCGTTCTAACAAAGCTAGAAATATTTAGTTCAGTTAATATTTCTGCTAGATATTCTCCTCTGTTAGTAAAAACAAATAGTTTATTAGTCTCATTATTGTATTCTACTTTATCAGGCTTCAAATTATTATATAAATTATTTATTTTACCTTTAAATTCTTCTAACTTAAACTTATCAACTTGAATATTATTATTTGTAATCATAGTATCAAGTTCTATTGTTTTAATATTTCGTTGTAACTCACTAGTTGTACTCATATACTCCTCTAACTTGTATTTTACAAACTTAGTTATTATAGATATTTCATTTAGTATAATTTCCATAGCATCATCATCTACATCTGTATTTTTACAAATATTCTCAGCTAATAAATCAATAGTTATGTTCTTATCATTTTCTTGTATGAATATTCTAATCCCCAAATTATACATATTGTAATTTACTTTTAAATTTATGCACTTGTAATTTGCTGGATTTAAAAAATTACACTCACTAATACATTTAATATATTGAGTCTGTATGTTGTTGATTTCATTTACTAATATAATATTATCAAAATCTATTTTTTTCATTTTCATCTCTGCTTTCTCTTAAATTTATTTTAATGTATCAACATGAACTGGATATGCAGTAATAATATCTGAAATATTACATTTTTCAGCATTCCTATATAAATACATTTCAATTGTTATTCCATTATCAGCCACCCCAATATAATGCCACCCATTTGCAGTTCCGACATTCTTTACAACACCTTTAAATATATGGTCAACTGTATCATTCATACGGTATTTTAGTTGGAAGTGATTTATTAGCCTCAGTTGCTCCCTTAGTATTCTTTAATCTATTTAATTCACCTATTTTATTTACTGTATTTTTAGTCTTATTAGCAATTTTATCACCAAATTTTAATATATTCTGTGCTTTACCTGAAAATTTAGCTAGTGATATTCCGGATTTAGCAATGTTTATTAGCCCATGTCCTGCTATTACAGTATCAATCAAAATTAAGCCTACACTAGTAGCTTTGCTTACATTATCAAATACATCTTTGTTAGGTGCTTTTTCTCTTAATTTATCATAGTCTTCAGCATCTCTTCTATCATCTTCTGCATACATATCCCTTAATTTTCTGTTAGATTTAGAATCAACTGCACATTGATCATAGTTTAATCCTAAAACCTTTTCTCCAAACTCTAAACTAGTATCTCTTGTGAATGTACTGAATTTTGATATTCCCCCACCTAGTGCATAAAAAGTACTTGTTAACGTGGCCTTACTTTCACGTCCCATATTTTCTAATCCATCTATTACAGAATTATGCCCTTTATAACTACTTTTATCATATGCTTTAAATGCACTTACTCCTCCAGCACACGGTGCTGATTTGCCTACTTCCCCTAGAATGTATTCACCATCTAATGATTTAAATTTTACCATTGTGCCTTCTTTATATTTCTTAGTTGCATCAAAAGTTGCTATATCCATTCTTTTTTCTAGCTCTGATCCTGATATTGGAATTCCCTTATAAGTTTTAGGCATTTTAATAACTCATAAAGGTACTAGTGTCGATTTACAATAACATTATTTATCAGACACTTATATCTTCAGAACTGCTAAAAAAAATGAAATGAATCAGCCTACTTAAATTTCAGCTGATTCATTTCATTTTTCACTGCATTGTTACAATTATTCATATAGATTATTCCATTTTAACATAAATATACTAATTTAGGTATATTATGAATTGTATTAGGATATATTTATTATTTTTAGCTAGTATCATCTAAATTTTGTAGTTACTATATACCAAATACCAATTTTTTTATTAATCTAGTTTCTTATTATTTTTTATGAACAATTTTCTATTATCCATTTCTTTGCCTGCTCTTCTTCCAACAAAATTGGTTCTTCAAGTGTACCAATATTAATACTTTCAAAGTGAGCTTCTTCTATACCTTTAATATTTGTTAATGTCACTCCGTTTAATATCGTTTCTTCAAATGTCGCCACGCTTATATCTACATTATCTAGTCTTGCATTACTAAAATCCGTTAAGTAAAAATAAGCATTTATTAAATTGCAATCTACTAAATCAGTATTTCTAAATATTGCTTCCAAGCAATCACTTTTACTAAATCTAACTCTTTTTAAATTTGCATTAGAAAAATTAGTATATGATAAATCTGATTTATAAAAATCACAAGCATCCAAATTAGTATTTTTATAAGTTGACGAACATAAAAGCGATGCATGAAAATCCATGCTTTTCAAGTTAAGATTATCAAAAGTGCATTCTACTATGTTCGCTTGTTCTAACAATTTGTCAGAAAAATCAAAATTACTAAAGTCTACCTCCTCCAAACATAACTTTTTGCCTTCTTTACCACTTGTTTCAACCCATTTTTTATGCAATTCAAATTTACTAATAATATTATCTTCCATCTGCTTCCTCCTTAAGGATACCATATTATTCTATCTGCTATTCCTGCTTCATCAATTGCTTTTTTCAATTGTTCAATATGTTCAGGCACCAATTTTCGTGCATCAATAATCACATTATTCCCATTCTTAAACTCTTTTTGTATCTTCTTCATACCGTTTTTTATTGTAAATGCACCTCTTTTGGGATTTGTTATTGGTATTCCATTATCCCCACTTGGATATGATTCAAAGCTTTTTACATCCCATTTAAAACCAGTTATTGTATCAATAAATTCTGCACCCTTATCTATTTGAGTATCACGAACAATGTTTCCTAAATCTCCTCTTTCTTCTAATGCAAGACCTACTTCTCTTTCTTTTAATCCTTGTTCTTCTATTTTAAATTCATGAGAAGGGTCTCTTGCTAAATCCTCTAACTCTGTTTGAGTTCTTCCACCTGTATAAGTTTTACCTGCCGCCTTAGTTTCATTCCCTTGAGCTTTATTTTCTTTCCCCTTATTATTTGAACTACTTTCTTTCTCATAATTTTTCTTATTGGTAGCATTATTATTTTTATCTGTTTCTTTACTACTTCCGTTATTTGAACCTTTTGAAAAATTATAAGCTCCAAGCCCTAATTCTGCTCCACCAATTCCAATTCTTACTGCTGAACCTATATTAACTATTTCAACGGAGCTAGATATTGCTAATGTACCTTTTGTACCATTTAATATTGGTAATGAACCACTACCCATGTTAGATATATTTCCAGGTGATTTACATATGTTACCTGCACCTTTTACTGCCATGAATAAATTTATATCTATGCTATATGCATCATATGCCTGCTTGAGTCTTTACTAGTATCCCTTTATATACTTTTTTTGAATCAAATACTTCAATATCACTTCTATTTTTTAATGCTACTCCTGATTTGGGTACACCATTATACATATTAGATTGCATAACAACATTTAGCATTACATTACTTCCAAGAATACTTAGCGATAATAATTCATTTTTGTATTCAAGTTCTGCTAATGCCTCAGCTACTCAATTTTGTGGATCATCATCTGTAAATTTCTCAAATGATTCTCTACAGCTTCCATTTTCATATACTGCATTACTTTGATTATAGCATTCTCCTTCAAGTGAAATATAGCTTGATTTACTTTTTTGAACTAATACTTTATTGCTTCCACTTATGGATACACTTCCTCCACTTAAGCTTATTCCACCTGATACTCCTAAGTTTAAATTTCTTGAGCTACTTATATTAATTCTATCATTTATTTTACTGACTCCTAAAGGTACTAGTATCGATTTACAATAACATTATTTATCAGACACTTATATCTTCAGAACTGCTAAAAAAATAATGAACCAACCTACTTAAATTTCAGCTGATTCATTTTTCACTACATTATTAATATTATTCAGTCATTTATCTATAGTATTTATTAATCCCTCTTGTATAGTGAGTTTATACATTATGTTTTGTTATCATTCTCATATAAAACAGCCTGTAACTTGTCATAAATAATCATTAAAACTTAATCCAATGATTATTTTATTTGTTGTATTTTAAAAATAATTTTTATTTTTATATTTTGAGTAAGCAACTGATTCGTCTCCACACTCTTCAAATATTTTATTATTAATACTTTTATTTAAGTTATATAATTCTTATATTTTATTTTGCAGTTAATTTATATATCTACTACTCATCATCCTTACTATTCAAGTATCTATCTATTATTTCTTTATGATTTTCATTAGTAGGTTCAATACCTAGAATTTCATACTCCCATATTATTTGTCTTTCTCCTGATAAAAATGGAGATTTTAATATATCATCATAATTAAATTTAATATTAAATTTTCCAGTATTATTTAATCTAAACGTAAAATTAGTCCATACATCCTCATTATTTTCTTTATACTCTTTATATAATTCTTCAACAATATCAGTTAATTCCATCAATAAATTCTCATATATATTCTCATCAATACTATATATAGTAGGGATATCATGTCCATATATAATATTATTACTTGTCAATGAATTAAAATAAAAATATACTTCACTTGAATCCTCGAGTACTTCTCCGTATAAATAAATCTCATTCCACTTGTCTGGTATCATTTCTATTACCATATTAGCAATTTTCCCATATATTTCACCCATTTTCTTTGTTTCCATTTTGTTAACCTCCAGATTTATTTAAAATTTTTATTATTTTAGTTCTTTCTCCTTCTATAGTATACTTTATTTTAAAGCTTACTGGGCGTAAATTATTAGGTTCATAAATACTCTGTATTTTTACTTGTACATCTTTTCCTTGCTTTAATGCATTAGCCCACTCCGTCTCCATATTGTACCATTTCCCACCTGCTCTATTAATTTGAGAATTCATAGGTACTAGATTATCTATCTTTCCTGAGCCTAAAAATTGTGAACCAATTAAATGACCACCGTCATCATCTAGCTTACATAAATAGCTTATAATTAGATAGTCCTCTTATTACAATTTTATGATGCACTCTCAACTTTAGAAGGAAATTCTCCTGTTTCTTTATAAACTTTTTTTATCTTTGATGCAACTTTAAACAATCCTCTATCAGAAAGGCTTCCTTCCTCACTCTTTAGTATACTTAATTCCATAGTTCCCTTGTCAAACTTAATTTTACCTGTAGGTTCTTCATAATCACTACCTGCCTTATATATTACACTTTCTTTATCTTCTAATTCTTTTCTTCCATAAACATTTATAGCCATATTATTCTCTCCTTACCTTAATGATTCTACATAACCATTCCAATCAAAAATTTCAGTAGTTATATCATGTGCCTGCCTCTGAGTGGATTTATTGATTCTATAATATGTTGATTCATATAACTCATGCTTAAGTAATAATATATCATTATCATGAAATTCTCCTTTACATAGTCTTTCCCACGCCATTGCCATTTCATAATCTGGGTCTAACCTTTCCATGCCAGAATCTTTCAATACTTCATCTAAAAATACATGTTCCTTAATTTGATTTATATCTTTAATATCCCATCCAGTATTATTTGCTATTTTTTCAACATCATCACTTATTCCTCTGAATGAATCATACATTTCTTCAGCTATTTCATCTAGTTTATCATAATTCCTAGTTGTAACCTCTGTAGGTTTATATACACCTTCTTTATAATTATATTTATAAATGTCGTCAGAATATTTCTTAACTACATCATCAAGAGCTTTACCTGCCCCCTTAGTTTCATTCCCCTGAACTTTATTTTCTATATTTTTACCTTTATTATTTGAACTACTTTCTTTCTCATAATTTTTCTTATTGGTAGCATTATTATTTTTATCTGTTTCTTTACTACTTCCGTTATTTGAACCTTTTGAAAAATTATAAGCTCCAAGTCCTAATTCTGCTCCACCAATTCCAGTTCTTACTACTACACCTATATCAGCTATTTTAACAGAGCTAGATATTGCCAATGTACCTTTTGTACCATTTAATATTGGTAATGAACCACTGCCCATGTTAGATATATTCCCAGGTGATTTACATATGTTACCTATACCTTTTACTGCCATGAATAAATTTATATCTATGCTATATGCATCATATGCCTGCTTATACTGAGACTTATTTTTATAATATTCATTTGCTTTTTTTCCTTCTTCTGTATATTCAGCACTTGCACTCATAGCATTAAGTCTTTTGTCCTGATCAAAACTAAGTATTCCATCCAATGAAGCACCTAAAGCTAAAGTATCATAGTATCCTTTTGTTGCTACTCCCATAAATGCATTACCAAATGATTGTAAATGCTTCTTGAATGTTCCTGTATGCTTACTAGCAAGATTAACATCTACAGGTATAAAAACACTCCCATTGCATGTAGGATATGCATGTCCTAAAATAAATTCATCATCACCTGCTTGAGTCTTTACTAGTGTCCCCTTATATACTTTTTTTGAATCAAATACTTCAATATCACTTCTATTTTTTAATGCTACTCCTGATTTAGGTATACCATTATACATATTAGATTGCATAACAACATTTAGCATTACATTACTTCCAAGAATACTTAGCGATAATAATTCATTTTTATATTCAAGTTCTGCTAATGCTTCTTGAACTCCAGCTGTTGGTTCATCATCTGTAAATTTCTCATATGTTTCTCTACAGCTCCCATTTTCGTATACTGCATTACTTTGATTATAGCATTCTCCTTCAAGTGAAATATAGCTTGATTTGTTTTTTTGAACTAATACTTTATTACTTCCACTTATGGATACACTTCCTCCACTTAAGCTTATTCCACCTGATGCTCCTAAGCTTAAATTTCCTGAGCTACTTATATTAATTCCATAATTTATTTTACTGACTCCTAAAGGTACTAGTGTTAATTTCCTCAGAGTTTCTTTATCAATCGCAGATATTTATTTAATTGCTAAAAAAATAATGAACCAACCTACTTAATTTTCAGCTGATTCATTTTTCACTATATTATTAATATTATTCAGTCATTTATCTATAGTATTTATTAATACCTCTTGTATAGTAAGTTATACATTATGTTGTGTTATCATTCTCATATAAGGTAGCCTGTAACTTTTCATAAATAATCATTAAAACTTAATCCAATGATTATTCTATTTGTTGTATTTTAGAAATATTCCTCATTTTTATATTTTGAACGTTGAAATTCTTTACCTGCCTTATAATCTTTCCAATTTAAAAAACCACCCTTATATTCACCCAAAAGCCCATTCCAAAAATTATCAGTATCCTTTGCCCACATTCCCTCACTGACAAAGAACTTGCCAGACTCAGATATACATACAACATATTCCCCACTATGTAATCTACATACAGGAATTGTTTGTTCTCCAACTTTTTCATTATAATTTGCATTATGTTCATAATAATACTTCATATATTCATAACATGTTGAATGTACATCATAATCTTCTTCTCCAAAAGAATCTATATATTTAGCTATAATTTGCAATTCATCAAACTCTTCCATGAATTTTCTTGCAGCCTCAAATACCTCATATCCTTCACTTTCAAGTATTTTAACTCTATTTGTTATATTTGCTTTTTGATTTTCAATCCAACCTGCTCTTGTTAATATTTTTTACTTTTTCTTCCAACATATTATTTCACCTTTCCTACATTATTTAATTTTCCAAATGTTCTTTTGCAATTTTCGCATGGTTTAGCATAATTTCCCCAAGTAGTTTCTAAACATTTAAAGCTAATATCATTAAATTTAGCACCATTTAATATTGCTTTTCTAATACTCCATACTTCTGCACAATTCTCTACATTCCAATCTTGAAAAGAAGGTTGCCCAGTAATTTCACTAAATTTTCCAGATATTCTAGCCTCATTCTTAGTATTTTCAATGGCATCTGTCAATTTCTTCATTTCAGAAATGACATCATCTTTTCTAAGACCTTTACTTGTGAAATACTCATCTGTTAATGTATTTTTTATATAACTTTCAGTTAATGTATTTTCATAATATTTTGAATAAGCAACTGATTCGTCTCCACACTCTTCAAGTATTTTATTATACATAATTTTGTATTGAGTAAAACATTGTTACTCATTGAATTTATCCCAAATTATTGTTCCTTTTTCATTAACAATATTATCTAATGCTTCCCAAACACTATCTCCTACCCAACCTATCGATTTGAATATTCTTCCAGACTCAGATATATATAAATTTATCTCAAAATCATAAAGCGAACCTATAAGCATAACTTTCTCATTTACATATTCCTCCAAACTAAAGTGTAAGCTATTTAACACTCCTATTGTTTCCTTAATACAAGTACTATGCTTAGATACATCTGTAGTTCCATCCTCATCAATCTCTTCAACATTTATTTTTAATTCGCCAAATTCCTCCATAAACCTTTTAGCACTCTCTAACACTTCAAATCCTCTTTCTTGAAGAAATTTTACATTTTCTGATATATCTATTTTTCTTCCCTCATACCATCCTGAATTCTTTAATACTTCTATTGTTTTATTTGATATTTCCATCTTAAATACCTCCTAATAATCAATGTTGTAAGTTCCTTTAAATGTTTTCCTGCAATTTTTACAAGGTTCCGCAAATCCACCACTTAAATTTTCTGTACGATAAACCAAATCATCATATCTTGCACCTTTTAAAATTGCATCTCTTGAACTCCAAATCTCTGCACAATTATCAACATTCCAGTCAGATTTAAAACTCGGTTCGCCATATACATTAAATTTACCTTTATCTGCAGCTTCACTTTTAACTCTTTCAATATCAGCTCTTAATTTAGCCATATCTTCTTTAACAAACTCTTTATTTTTTCCAATCCAAAAGCTATCAGGTAAACTTTCTAAATACTCATCTGATAATAAACTTCTATAATATTTAGTATAATCCTCAGTTGTTTTACAAAATTCTCTAGGATCAACTCCTGTATAATCTTTTATTGTTGGGTTATATTTCCAGATACCACTTCCAGCTTCACCTTTTAAGTTTAAATCTCCCAAATCCACAGTCGAACAAATTTTACTTATATCCTGTACATCTTCATTATTTATTAATTCTTTTCTATATTTTTTTAAAGTATTCGTTATTTGTTCTCTACAATTATTTAAATTAAATTGCTTTATTCTATCAGCTTCAGTAACTACATTTTCAGCTTCAGCCACCCCATTATTTACACTTCCACCTTCATTTGGTTTTATTATCCTATTTAATTCATTTTCAAAATCATCAATTTTATTTGCAGTTTTACTACATACTTTAGTGCCTTTTAATTTATCTATAAGTTCTTTTACTTTTTTACTTTTTGATAATGCAATTGATCCTTTAGCTGCTCCAATTAGTAAAGAAATGCCTCCTGACAATATTAATGTATTTTCATAAATATTTGTAAATCCTTCAAATGCTCTTTCATCACCTGAAAGATTCTTAAAAAACTTATGTACTCCTTTTTGAAGTTCAGTTATACGTTCTATACTTTCAGTATTTTCCTTATAGGTATTTTCGTCTCCAAGTCCTGTTTTCTCTCCAAACCATCTAGCACCCATAGGTAACCATTTTAATGGTTCAATTAGCAATTCTGCATGTACATCTGTAACAGCAGCTCCTACCAACTGTTCTGTTGGCTTCGCTTTTTCATATGATTCTTCTCCAGCTTTTATAAACTCACCATAATCATCTACTGCTGCATATAGTGATCCGTCTTTTTTAGGTTTCATAGTTGCCGGAAAATCTTTACCATTTAAATTTACTTTTACCCTGTCACCTTCATTATAATTTTTCTCTTTATTATATTGTGGTAAATCTCCTTCTGTTTTACTATCACCTGTGCTATTCACAACTGCATTAGCTCCATCAGCCGCTGCTAATAAAGCAGCTTCATTCATTTTCATTTGTTCTTCTAATGCCTCAGCTACTCCATTTTGTGGATCATCATCTGTAAATGCTTCATATGTGTCTCTACAGCTTCCATTTATGTGTCTCTACAGCTTCCATTTTCGTATACTGCATTACTTTGATTATAGCATTCTCCTTCAAGTGAAATATAGCTTGATTTGTTTTTTTGAACTAATACTTTATTACTTCCACTTATGGATACACTTCCTCCACTTAAGCTTATTCCACCTGATGCTCCTAAGCTTAAATTTCCTGAACTGCTTATATTAATTCCATTTTCATCATTTAAGTTGACATTCATTCCACCTGTATAGAAATTAATAGCTCCTGGTAATATGTCTAAATTATTTCCACTTTCAGTTGAAAAGTATCTATTATTTGTATTTGATATTTTAGAGCAGCTACTTCCATTTTTTCTTACACATCCAGTTACAATAGGTTCATCATATCTGTTAGGAAAATAGAGCATTACGCTTTCTCCTATGTTTGGCATTGCATACATTATGTTTCCTGTTGGTGGAGCATACTTAAACCATGATGCCTTGCTTATATCTTGGGTTTCATCTATATTTAAATGAAGCTTTACCCTTTCTCCATCTACTGCAAGAACTTTTCCTTCTATGGATATACCACTTAATTTTTCATTATATATTTTTTCTTGCCAAATTCCATTTTTTCTACAAAACCTATATTTATATATTAATTCCCTATTATGCATTTGTCCATAATATTGGTTTATATAAAAATCTCTTTCTTTAAATTTTATTAAATCTCCAATGTCCATTTTTTCTCTAAGCATTACTTCATAATAAAAGAAATCTGTATCATGGAAATCAATTCCTAAAGTTAAGACTTTATAATATTTTTCTAAATCTTTACTTGCCTTATAATTAATTTCATTATTTAAAGCATAAAATTTTAAGCTAGGCTTTCCAAAATAAATTATATTATTTGTATTTACTACATCGCAGATTAGTTCTAAACCTAGATAACTTCCTATTCTTTTTAAAAATTCATAATCTGTTTCTTTATATTGAAAGAGTGGCTTTTCAATACTCATAGGTCTATTCATGCATTGAGCAAATCCATATCCTTCATAATTTTTTAGGATTTCATTTATTAATTCATCATAACTCATATTTATATCTTGAAAAGATCTTGTCCTTTTTTCAATATCAAGTAATGAGCTACTAGATGAACCTTCTAATTCTAAATAATATATTCCATTAATATTAGTTGTTTTAATATTCTCTATTATTCCATTAAATATTATTGTTCTTTTTTCTTCATTTGATGTATTTTCATTATTATTTAAGTCTGTGTTTTCTATTTCTTCATAAACACATATTTTATCATTTGTGGAAGCTTCTATAGAATACTTAAAATTTACGCTATCATCTATTAAGCATTTTAAATATACTTTTCCATGTTCATTAGGTTTGCAGAAAATTTTAATATCTTCTATTTTAAGTATTTCATATGGACATTCTACTTTTAGTTTTTTTGTTGCTTCCATAATAACTCAAGTCACCTCCTTGCTATTAACCTTCTTGTCCACTAGTTACAAAAGTTATATTACCGCCACGACAGCAATATATTACTGAATCTGTTGTAAGTGCTGGTTCGCCTTCTACTATAGTATCACCTTTAGTTTTTATCCAATCATGAACTATTTGTGGTACACACTTTATCCCAGTTTTTATATTTCCATCTTTATCTATTACTGTTATTTCAGTTTTTTCTACAAAGCATCCCTTTTCTTCGCATACTCCAAAATAACTTATATTTTGTTCTGTATTGTCCTTTTTATTTAATATTGGATTACCATTTGCATAACTTCCATGACTTACAGGAATGTTTATCTTTCTTTCATTACTTCCTTTATTGCACTTCATTTTTGCTCCTCTTACTACATAGTAAACTGCCATGCTCTCACCTCCATTAATTATTTATTTTTCACTTCTAATTTTTCTAATAAAATTCCATTAAAATTACGTCTTAATATACTCTCTGCTACATCTAATCTAACAACGATTAAAGTTTGCTCACTTTCTTTAACTTTAAATATTTTCTTATTTTTAATTTTATTTTCATCTAACACTATTTTTTTAACTACACTTTTATTTAAATTGAATTCTGATTCTTCGCTCAAAGCTTGTACTTCTTCAAATATAGGCAAATAATAAATATGTTGCTCTAATTTTTTATAATCAGTTAATGCAATCATTTTAAAAATTATATTAGAATTATATTTTGATAATATCTTTTGCAAGTCTTCTGAAACTAAAAACATTGGGGTATAAAGAATATCCAAATACTCAATTCCTTGTGCTGATTTAACATAAAGAAGGTTATTATCTTCAATATTATCTGCTCTTACTAAATTCAAATCTTTAGTATTAAAATTCTTAAATAAGTTTAAAATTTGTGGAGTATTAGAGTATCTTTTATCTTGTTTTAATAAAAAAATAATATCTAAGGTGCTGTTTTACCACCTTAGATATTATTTATATAACTATAAAGGGATACATTCCTCTATAAGGTATGTATCCCCACATTATTATAAACTTATTTCTAAGTTCTTTCTTATTTCTTTTATGAATTCAAAGGTATTAACCTTTTTTATATTATCATGAATTGCAATTGCTGCTAAATCACCTGTCATTATTCCGTTCTCTATTGTTTTTAAAGATGCAGCTTCAAGCTTACTTGCAAAATCAATTAATGCTTTATTATTGTCTAGCTCTCCTCTTTTTCTAAGTGCACCACTCCATGCAAATATTGTTGCTATAGAATTAGTTGAAGTTTCTTTCCCATTCAAGTGATCATAATACTGATCTTGAACTGTTCCATGAGCCGCTTCATATTCATAATTTCCATCTGGTGAAACTAGTATTGATGTCATCATAGCTATTGATCCAAATGCTGCTGCAATCATATCACTCATAACATCACCATCATAATTTTTGCAAGCCCAAATCATTCCACCATGTGATTTTATTACATTTGCCACTGCTGAATCTATAAGCATATAAGTATATTTTATACCTAGTGCTTCAAACTTTTCTTTATATTCATTTTCATAAATCTCTTCAAATATATCTTTAAAAGTATGGTCATATTTTTTTGAGATTGTATCTTTAGCTCCAAACCATAAATCTTGTTTTAAATCTATTGAATAATTAAAACAACTTCTTGCAAAGCTTTTAATTGATTTATTTATATTATGCATCCCCATAACAATACCCTCATCATTGAAGTTATGTATAAGCTCTCTCTTTTCCTCACCATCTTCAGCTGTAAATACAAGTTCGCATTTACCTTTACCTTCTATTTTCATTTCAGATGCTTTGTATATATCACCATAAGCATGTCTAGCTATTGTTATTGGTTTACTCCAAGTTCTAACGTAAGGTTTAACTACATCAACTATAATAGGTGCTCTAAATACTGTTCCATCTAAAATAGCTCTAATAGTTCCATTTGGACTTTTCCACATTTCTTTAAGATTATATTCTTTCACTCTTGCGCTATTTGGAGTTATAGTTGCACATTTTACTCCTACTCTGTGTTTTTTTATTGCTTCTGCTGCTTGTACTGTAACATTATCATCTGTTGCATTTCTATTTTCTAAACCTAGATCATAATATTCTGTATTTAATTCGATAAATGGATTTAATAACTCATCCTTTATCATTCCCCAAACTATTCTTGTCATTTCATCTCCATCAATTTCAACTAATGGATTAGACATTTTTATTTTTTCCATTTAATTGCCCCCTTGTTTTAGATGATAGTGTAACGCTGTTTACACCATTTTTTTAATTAAGCTCTATTTTAGGAAAGTGTTGATATATGCATAAGCAAAGTGAACTAAGTAATTGAACTTAGGAATACTAAGATTAAAAACACTATGATTTTTAATCTTTTATCTAAATAAATTTTATAAATATTATACATTACTTATATTATATATACAACTTTATATAGTTCTGATATATTTTAATTTATATCATTCTCTTAAGTCGTCTATCATATTAATGTAAAATAGCTAATAACTTTAAATAAAAATTATTAGTTTTTTTGCTTTATATTTTTAATAAAATATCTTAATTTGTTTTTACTGATTAAATTCACATATGTATTATTTTTAAAGTACAAATCTTATTAATGTAAGAGCAATTATTATTTGAAAACTTCCAACTATTAATCCATACATCATTGATTTTGGTCCTTCTTTTATTAAATCTTCAAACTTAACTCGCATACCAATTGCAGCTAGTGCAATGATTTCAAAATTACTGCTTATTAATTTAAATACTTTTTGAATTGAAGTTGGTACAAAACCTAAACTATTTATTATGCAAAAGATGAAGAATCCTATTATATACCAAGGCACACTAACTTTAGCTTTCTTTTCTCTTTCAATTATTGCTTTTTCTGACATATTCTCATTTTCATCAACTTTAATTCTAGAGAATGCAATAACTACAACAACTAAAAATATTATTCTTATTATTTTAAATATGGTTGCTAACGTAACAATATCTTCGTTTATAAATTTAGCTGATGCTATTACTTGACCAACTGATTGTAAAATTCCTCCAATCATTGCTGATGTTTGTGTTAAACTATTTTTATATATTGCCATTGTAATTAGTGGAATTACAAACATTAATATTGTACCAGTTAAGTTTACAATAGTTACTGAAATTGCCTTATCTTTAGAATCTGCATTAATTGTTGGTGCTACTGCTGCTATTGCAGATGATCCACATACCGCATTTCCAGATGCCATAAGTAATGAGTATTTTTTAGAAAATCCTAATTTTTTTCCAACAAAATATGTAAGTAATATTGTAAAAGTCATTTGGATTGCTATAAATAAAACCCCTCTAAATCCAAGTGATTTTATTTCCATAAAGCTTATTGTTGCTCCCATAAGTACTATTGAATATGATAAAAGGTCTTTTTCTGAAAACTGAGAACCTTTATCATATTTAGGTTTATTAAATATAGTATTTCCTAAAATAATTCCTAAAATTATTGAAAAACTCGCTCCGCCAATAGAAGGAAAAAAACTACCTAATATTTTTCCGAGTATTGCTATAATTATGCATATTAAAAGTCCTGGGATAATATCTATTATTTTTTCTTTCATTAACAATCACCTCTAAATCACTGTTTTTTCAACAGCTTTCTTTTGCTCGAGTTAATTATAATAAATTTGAGATTGAAAATGAAATACTTATTATAATATGATATTAATAGGCTTTTACTTATATATTATTTTAATGAATAACTTATAAAATTCTTCATATTTTTACTTAGGAATTTATCACGATGATGTATAAGTCTTAAATCTCTCTTTATTTTTCCTTCTTTTAACCTATACCCTTTTAAACATCCACTTTTGATTTTTTCGTCTACACTTCTAGAAGATAAACAACTAACTCCTAAGTTAGCTTCCACACTTTTTTTAATTGCTTCAGTATTGCCAAGTTCCATAAAAATCCTATAATCTATATTATTGTTTTTTAAATATGATTCTATTATTTCTCTTGTGCCACTTCCTTGTTCTCTCATTATAAGTTTTTCTTTTATTATATCTTTTTTACTTAACATTTCTTTTTTAGTCCAAGGATGATTTAAACTAGATATAAATATAAGTTCATCTTCCCATATTTTCGATTGAACTATTTCATCTAAATTAGTTGTTCCTTCAATATAAGCAAAATCAACTTTATTTTCTAATATCATTTTTTCTATATTGGAAGTATTATCTATTGCTAGAGAAATTTCTATTCCACTATGCTCTTTAAGAAATCCTTTTATTATATCCGGTAATATGTATATTCCAATAGTTGTACTAGCACCTATTTTTATCTTACCCTTTTCATTTGTATTTATGTCATTAATACTTCTTATAGATTCATCATATAAATTAAGTATTCTTCTTGTATAGTTTAAATAAATTTCTCCCTCATGTGTTAAATATAGCTTTTTACCTATTCTATCAAATAATTTAACTTCTAACTCATCTTCTATCTCATGTATAGCCTGACTTATTGAAGGTTGACTTATATATAATTTTTTAGCTACATTAGTCATATTTAATTCAGTTGCTGTTTCATAAAATATCTTTAATTTTCTAAAATTCATCACTGTCACCCCATTTAAATTGATATTCTTTTTATTATTATAACCTTATATTATAAAAAATAGAGATAGACTTCAACAAGTCTATCTCTATACTATAACTTCAAATATTTCTTTTTTATCTATACTATATTTTTCATTTATATATTCCTTATTTTTATTAAAATTAAATATTAAAAGATATCCTTTATCTAAACCTTCTATATCTAAATAATTTTTAAGCTGTTTTAATCCCTTTTGATGTGCTATGTCTCCATGCCATATTTTTGTTTCTATAACATATTTATTATGATTATATTCAATTACTATATCTAGCCTTCTCTCTTCTGATATCTGTACTTCCTTATAGTCAAAACCCACACCATTTATTATTGGTTTTATAAATGATAAAAATAGTAAAACTCCTTGTCTTTCTAAAAATTCAGTATCTCTTGTGCTATAATTTTCTTTCATAAACTGTTGAAATCTTAAAAGTATTTTTTCCATGTGAAGTCCATTATTTTCAGTTATAAAGTTATCTTTAAAATTGTACTTAGACATTATCTTACTATCAGTTTTAGATACTAAATAATTATAAATCCTTTCTCTTATTATCTTATTTGATACAATAGTATTATTATTTTCATCCTTACTTAAATATCCAAACATAACCCCTAAATTTATAATTGGGTTGTCTATATTAAAAATAGATGTTACATTTAAAATAAGTAAATTATACAGATATTCATATAGATTATTGTTATTTTCCATATTCTTTATTAAGTCATCAAACAATGTATTATTTTCTTGTAATAATATTTTTATAGCTTTTTGAATATGAATTTTATTCCATGTAGTATCTCTATTTATTAATATATTTTCATCAATTATTTGACAGATTCTACTTACTAAAAATGGATATCCACTTGTGAATTTATATATTTCCTTACTTAAATTTTCTATATGAAAATTTAGCTTATTTTCATCTGAATATTCACTTAACATAGTTCCTATTTCATATTCATTAAAGCTCATATCCACATCAAATTTTACTGCAATATTCCAAGGTGAATTATACTTTATATCTGTAGCATCTCTAAATTTTATTTTAAGATTCTTAATATCATGAACTCCAGCTAATATTACAGATTTAAATGTATTACTATCTCCTTTAGCTCTTGATAAGTATAATGATCGAAGCATTCCTAAAAAATCTAAAAATAACTTATTATTTGAAGCTTTATCCACCTCATCAATAATTAATATAATATCTGTATCATTTGTAATTTCCTTTATAATATTAATTAAATCTAAAAATTCAAAAACTATAGGTAAGTCCAATTCAAGAGAAGAATTTATATGATTTATAAAATATCTACAAAAACTTTGCTCTGATTCAAATACATTTCCTAATCCTTCAAAATCTAAACTAACAACCTTATATCTAGTTTTTAATATTTTTTCAAGTCTACTAAGTATTGTTGTTTTTCCATACTGTCTAGGTCTATTGATTACAAAATAAGAATCATTTTGAATTAATTTAATAATATTCTTAATTTTATTATCTACATTAACCATATAATGCTTGGTTTCTATACATAATCCTGCTGTATTAAATTTTTTTTTATCAGACTCATATTCATCAAAAAATTCTAAATATTCTTCCATATACTTACCTCCTATCTTAATTAAATATTGAATTTATAATATTATTATAACATTACAATTTAATTACTGCTCTTATTTTTTTATTTACTCTTATACTAATAAAATACTTTCATCATCACTCTAAAACACAACATCAACTACTTATTTTTATTTATTTAAACCACAAAATTTTTAATAAGCTCATCAATTTTTAATGCTATATTAGCTTGTTCTTCTGCTGCCATTAAAACTTGTTTCATTGCAAGTGATGTATCATTTATACTATTTTTAATATTATCAATATTTTTAGCTGATTTATCACTATCTATTCCTATGTTATATATAGACTTGCCTACTTCTCCCATATTTGAATCTACTTCTTTTGATAATATTGCTAATTCATTTGACATATCACTCATGAAATTACCATCCTCAATATATTTACTACTTATTTCTGAATAGTCATTTAAATTCTTATTTATATCTCTTCCTATAAAACTCAATATATCATTGCTACTTTCTAATAAATTATTAACTGATAATTCAACTTTATTTATAGTATTTTTAATCGTACTTACTGCATTTGATGATTCTTCAGCTAATCTTTTTACTTCATTTGCAACAACACTAAATCCTTTTCCAGCTTCTCCTGCTCTTGCAGCTTCAATTGAAGCATTTAATGCTAAAAGATTAGTTTGCTCTGAAATATTATCTATTATATCAGCCATTTTTTTAATTTCATTTACTACTTTTACATCTTCAATTGCACTTAAAATTTCTGCTTTTTTATTTGAATATATATTGGATATATTATTTAGTGCTTTTTCACTATCTTTTTTTATTGTAATTGCTTTACTTTTAATCTTATTTGAATTAATATTACCATCTTCTGCTTTATGATATAATTTTTCCATATTATTATTAACATTGCTAATAGAATTATTTATTTCACTATAAGTTTTACTAGTTTGTTTCATTGAATTATTTATATCCTCTGTAGATGTATTTACCAATTCTACTTTTGAATTTACTTCTTGTACAGTAGCAGATAATTCTTCACTTAATGAACTTAAATCATATGATTCTCTAATTATTAATGATATCAAAGCTCTAATATTTTCTTGAGATCTATTTAATAATTTTCCAGTTCTTCCAAATTCATCTTCACTATTTAAATCTATATTTTCTGAAATATCATATTTAGACATTCTCTCTGCTAAATTTTCTATTTCCTTTAAAGGATTTATTATAAGTCTGCCTATTAGAAATATTAATATAAATGAAGTAGCTAATCCTATTAAAGCTATTATTATAGTCATTATTGAAACTGATTTAAATATTTTATTATTTTCTACATCACATTTTTCAGCATTACTTTCAGATAAATTAATGAGTGTTTTTAATAAATCATAAACGTTATTTTTCATTCTAAGCATATCTTTATTATATATTTCATTTGCTTCATTTATTTTTCCAGAATCTATTAAATTTAATATATCTAAAGAATACTTTTCCAGATTATTTATGTCATCTTTTAATTGTACAAATTTATTTGTTTCAATTTCTGAAGTATTTATATTTTCGTAATTTTCTAGAAATGTATTTGTTTGTTGTAATAATATTTTAATTTTATTAGAATATTTATAACTCTCATTAGTGTCAGAACTCATAAATATATTCATAAAATATGAATCAAGTTCTTTTATATTTGAATTAATATTATCTATAGTTTGTATAACTTTAAAATTTATATTGTAGATTCTACTAGAGTTTCTACTCACAGTATCTATGCTTTTAATAGAGATTAATGCTATTAAAAATATTAATAAAGATAATATTATATATGAAGCTCTTAATTTAACTTTCACACTTAAACTTTTTAAAAACCCAATATTCTTTTTATAATTCTCTTTTTTACTCTTTGTATAAAATATATTTTTCTTCATGTAATATTCCCTTCTAATTATTTAAGTATAATTTATCAAATTTTAAATAATATAATAATTAGAACCGTTTCCAATTATTATATTATCATTGTAATTCCACTTTTTCAATTAATATTTTTCAATATTTTCTAAATTGTGAATTTTATCTTAATTATTCAATTTATTTATAATAAAATAAATTTTTCCCTTGTATAATACTTGAAAATTAAAATATGTGATGATATACTTAATTTAAGAAAACGATTTATATTGTTTTTTGGTACAAGCTTATATCGTTTTTAGGAATCGTTTCCGATATATTTTATTAATATTTTTATTTTTCTAATCATAGTAAACGAATTCAAATGTTAAATATAAATTAAAGGTAAAAAGATAGGCATATATTTAATATTATTCGTATATAATTTAGTAACATATATTTCGGAATCGTTTCCATATATGGTTATATAGTCAACTATTTTATAGGAGGGGTACAAAATGAAATTAAGAATGAAAAAAACATTATCAACAGTATTAGCAGCTTCACTTCTATTAGGTACAGTAGCTGGTTGTTCATCATCTAATGCTGGAAATAGTGCTAAAAAGGATGGAAAAGGAAAAACAGTTAGAGTGTTTCAATTAAAAGTTGAAATCAATGATCAATTAAAAGAACTTGCTAAAAAATATGAAGATGAAACAGGTGTTAAGGTAGATATAACTTCTGTTGGTGGTGGTGCTGATTATGGTGCTGCACTAAAAGCTGAATTCCAAAAAGGTACTGAACCCGATATATTCATGATTCAAGGTGCTGGAGATTACGGTGTATGGCAACATAAAATTGATGAATTAACTACTGAACCTTGGGTAAAAGATGCAGTTCATGGTACATTAGATACAGTTACAGTTGATGGTAAGGTTTATGGTATGCCTGCTGCAACTGAAGGCTATGGATTAATGTATAATAAAGATATCTTAGATAAAGCTGAAATAGATCCTGCTTCTATAGATACTTTTGATAAATTAAAAGCTACATTTGAAAAATTAGATTCTATGAAAGCTGAATTAGGAATAGACAATGTAGTATCTTATACAACTAAAGAAACTTGGGTTACTGGTAACCATACTTTCAATATTCCTTTAGCAGTACAAGATAATCCTACTCAATTTGTTAAAGATTATATTGATGGAAAAGCTGACTTTGTTAATAATCAATATTTTAAAGATTGGATGAACTTAGTTGAATTACTTGTTAAATATGGCGGGGGTGCTACTCTAGATACAATAGATTATACTACTCAAGTTGGTAACTTTGGAGCATCACACAAAACTGCTTTCTTACATCAAGGTAACTGGACTAGTAAAGATTTAGCTGGCTTAGACGCAAACTTTCCTAAAGGTTTTATTCCATTAGCAATTAACAATGATCCAAAAATAAGTGGAAGTATTCCTGTTGGAGTACCTATGTACTGGGTTGTTAATAAAGATTCAGCTGTTAATAAAGAAGCTAAAGATTTCTTAAATTGGATGGTAACTAGTGAAGCTGGACAAAATTCTCTAGTAAAAGATATGAAGATGATTCCTGCATTCACAAACTTCACAGTTGAACCTGAAGATGAATTAGCTAAATCTATAGTTGAATTCAACAAAGCTGGTAAGACTATTCCTTGGGCATTCACAAATCTTCCTGATGGATTCACAATGAATAATATTGGACCTGTATTCTCTAAATTTGCCAGAGGAGAAATTGATAAAAATCAAATGCTTCAACAATTACAAGATGCTACTAAATAATGTTTTTTAAATTTAGCTCTGTTTTAGCAGAGTGTTGATATATGCATAAGCAAAGTGAACTTAGTAATTGAACTTATTGCATATATTAACACACATTTAAAACAGAGCTAAAAATTAACTTCATAAGGAGATTACTTTACCTTATGGATGTTTATCATTACATATAGCATTAATTACACATAAGTTGTATTTGTATATATAGTGATTTTTATTACAAAGGAGTGAAAATATGAAAAAGAATAGTAAAGAACAAAGAGACTTTTGGCTTTTTATAGGTCCATGTTTGTTCTCTCTTATCATGGTAGTAATAATCCCTTTCTTTATGGGTATTTATTACACATTTACAGACTGGAATGGTGCTAATCCAAAATATGGTTTCGTTGGATTTGAAAATTATTTAAGTATTTGGAAAGATACTCAATTTCTTTATTCATTTAAAATAACAATTCTATATACTATTGCAAGCGTAATTACTATTAATTTAATTGGGTTTGGACTAGCATATATAGTTACTAGAAATTTAAAAACTAAGAATATTTTAAGAACTGGTTTCTTCATGCCAAACTTAATAGGTGGATTAATTTTAGGATTTATATGGCAATTTTTATTCAACTCTGTATTTACTTCAATTGGCCAAAACATAGGTTCATCATTCTTAGGAACTTCACTATTACAAAATCCTGGTACAGCAATGTTTGCAATGTTAATAGTTGCTTCATGGCAATATGCTGGATATATAATGGTTATTTATGTTGCTTCCCTTGAAAATGTACCTACTGATTTATTAGAGGCTAGTCATATTGATGGAGCTAATGGCTTGCAAACCTTCAAACATATTACAATTCCTATGGTAAGACCTGCAATTACAGTATGTTTATTCTTAACATTAGCTAATTCATTTAAAATGTTTGATTTAAATTTCTCTTTAACATCTGCAAAGACAACTGAAATGTTATCTTTAAATATATATAGGGAAGCTTTTTTAGTAAACAACATGGGCGTAGGACAAGCAAAGGCTATTATTTTCTTTATATTTGTAACTGCTGTCTCATTAACACAAGTGTACTTTAATAAAAAGAAGGAGGTAGAAGCATAATGAAAACAAATGTTGTAGAAAACACTAGTAGTTCACCTAAAAAAGCCAAAAAATTATCAACATTAAATGGATATAGCCGTAAATTAGGCGTATTAGAAATACTAACATGGATTGCATTAATAATTTATCTAACTCCTTTTTACTTAATGTTTATAAACTCTTTTAAAACTAGAAGAGAAATCTTTGTAAATACAACTGGTTTACCATCTACATGGAACTTTATCAATTACTTAGACGCTATTGATAGAATGCATATGACTAGTGCTTTCATCAACTCTATCATAATAACTGTTATAAGTGTTGCTTTAATAATTTTATTTTCTTCAATGGCATCTTGGGTTTTAGTTCGTAATGAATCTAAGGCCAGTAAAATTATATTTTACTTATTTGTTGCTGCTATGGTAGTTCCTTTCCAAGCTGTAATGTTACCACTTGTTAAATGGATGGGCATTTTAGGCATCGATTCCATTAATTTTAGCATGTTAGGTACACATTATGGATTAATCTTTATGTATATTGGATTTGGATCAAGTATGAGCATATTCTTGTACCACGGTGTAATAAAAGGAATTCCTAAAGAAATTGAAGAGGCTGCTATCATAGATGGTTGTAGTAAATGGAAAGTTTTCACTAAAGTAATTCTTCCACTTTTAAAACCTACTACTGTAACTGTAGCTGTATTAAATGGAATATGGGTATGGAACGACTTCTTGCTACCATTCTTAACTGTCAATGGTAAGATAAACACTATTCCACTTGCTATGAATAATTTCTTTGGTGCTTTCTCAAAACAATGGGAACTTGCAATGGCTGCTTTAATATTAGCTATTATCCCAATAATTATCTTTTACTTCTTTGTACAAAGACAAATTATTCAAGGAATCGTTCAAGGCTCTATCAAATAAAATTATGTGTATAAAAAAAGGGCGTTATGCCCTTTTTTTAGTTGAGAGTTGAGAATTTACAGGTTGAAAGTCCTAAATATCTTCTTTAAAAATTATATTTTAAAATTCCAATAAAAAATTTTTTTATTTACTCTCCACTTTCCACTCTCAATTCTCACCTTTATTATTAGTATAAGATAATATTGTACTTAAAAATATACCTATACATATTACACTCGTTATAGCTATAACCACAGCCATAAGTTTAGCTTCTACTGTAACTGGCACTATATCCCCATAACCGATTGTAGTAAATGTCATTATTGTATAATAAAATAGATCAATATTACCACTTACATTTGTATAAGAATCTGGTGAAATACTATTTATAAAGCAAACACCTAAAAATAAATTTATTATTATAAGTATAATTATTAATATAGCTGACACTAGTATACTATTAAAACTATTTTCTTCCTTTATTTTAAGAGTTGCTGGATTTCTTATAACATTAACAAGTACCTTTAAATTTAATATGTAGCATATGACAACTCCTAACAATCCTATTATGTAATTCTTTTTAAATTCATCAGGTAACAATATTAATATAGTAAAATATGAACTTAATATAAAATAAGATAAAAGCAAGTCTATCTTAGTAGTTTTGTCTTCAACTCTATGAAATATAGCATGTATTCTACTTATAATTAATAATACATATCCAACAGAATAATGTATTACAGTTATTATTCCTAATATAAGTACCAATTTAACTAATAAATCCAATCTATGTGCTAAAAATAAGTCAAAATTTTTAATTATACCTACTGATACTGTTATACTTATAAAAAATTCTGCCCCTATTAACATAATAATTTGACCATTTCTAAGTAATAAAGATTTTTCTTTAAATAAATTTCTGTACGTTCTATTGGTCTCCTTTAATACTTTTTTGATTTTTTTATATATACTAACATTTCTATTAAGATTTCTTAAAAATATAATAATTATTGCTATTATTGTAGTTAGTATCATAAAGATTCTACCCATCATTAAACTCTCCTACTCTATCTTCTTTTCATATTTCTAATTATATTTTTTTCATCTTTATTAACTCTATATGATTCTATAATTTTTTGTAGAGTTTTATTATAAGTAAAATCATCTAATTCATTACTCTTTAAATATTTCATAGTTTTTTCAGGATATTTAATATAACATATTGAAATAGCCCAAGCTTCAAATATTTTTTCTTTTATATACTGTTTATCCATAATATATAAATTTCCTTTCTAAATTTTTTCCTTAATTATCTACATTATATTATACAGGAAAATATTCCTTTATTTTAGACTGTATTTTTGTTAAATGCTTATATACATTGATAATGTCAACATATTCATTTAAATTGACAACATATTATATTTTATTCCATTTTTTACATTATTTTAATTTAGAGGTATAATATTTATATATTATTTAAATATTAATTTTAGTTATTGAAAGGATAATAATTTATGAAAAGACTATTTACAATTCTTCTATCTACCTTAATGTTATTTTTAATAGGATGTAGTCCCAGTACTCCTACTTTAAGTAATACTGAAAATTTAAAACCATTAAGTACTGAAGAAAAATTAGAGGATTTTGAATATATGTATAAAATTCTAGAAGAAAACTATCCTTATTTTGAAGTTAACAAAAGAATGAATAATTTAGATTGGTTATCCAAAAAGGATGATTATATTTCTATGATAAAAAATACTACTGATGATATAGACTTTTTTAATACATTAGAAAAAGTTTTATCTGATCTTAACAATGGACATACTGATATGATTTCCAAAGAAAGATTTTCTCGCCTTAAAGCTTTATATGAGCAAGATCGCAAATCTAATAAAGCATGGGTAAAAAAATTAAATGAACATAAAGTGCTTCAAAGATATGCCTTTAATTCAAATGATAAAAATTCTGATTTATCTTCATCTAATAAAGATAAGATAACAAAAGATAATATAAATACTAAAATATTTGAAGAAGGTAAAGCTGCTTATCTGTCTATAAAATCACTTAATAGTTTTAATATAGAAAATGATTTTAAAATTATACTTCCATTTTTAAAAGAAATAAAAGACTATAAAGGATTAATTATAGATATAAGAGGTAATGGTGGTGGAGATACACGTTATTGGACTGACAATCTTGTCCCTGCTTTAATAAATGAGCCTTTGAGTAGTTCAAATTACACAGTTTACAGAGGCGGAAATTTAACTGAGGAATTTGTTCAATGTAGATGGAATGGTGGCTATAAAAATTTTAATTCTATTTCTGATATAGATAAAGAAAAACTAACAAATCCTCCTAAAGAATTAAAAGAAGATTTTAAATATTACTCTGCTGACACTATAAATATTTCACCAAAAAACCCTATTGATTTTAAAGGTAAAATATATTTACTAGTAGATAAATATGTTTTTTCTTCATCAGAAGCATTTGCAAGCTTTGCAAAAAATACTAAGTTTGCTACATTAATAGGTGAAAAAACTGGTGGAGATGGCATTGGTTCTGACCCTGCAATAGCAGTTCTTCCTAATAGTGGTTATATCTTTAGGTTTCCTAAAGAAATGGGATTAGCTGCTGATGGCAGTTGCAATTTTGAATGTAGAACAGATCCAGACATAATCATTGATGCTACAAAAACTTTAGATTTAAAAGATGATAACTCAATTCAAAAAGCTATAGAACTTATAAATTAATTAAAACCTCATAAATAGTTATTGTGATTAAAACTATTTATGAGGTTATATTATTTATTTGATATTATATTAAAATTTTCATCAATTGCTTCTGCAATTGCCTTTGCAACTTTCTTTTGATAATATGAATCTGCACATCTCTCTGCTTCTTCAGTATTGGTTATAAATCCAACTTCAACTAAGACTGCTGGCATATTAGTATTTCTAAGTACAAATAATGTACGTTCAGAATCACTCTTAGCTCCACGATTTTTAGTATCTATGACTTTTACAATACTATCATTTATAACTTTAGCCATTTTTTTGCTTTTTTCAAGTCTATTATAATCTAAATTCCCACCATACTTATCATCTTTAGGTGCAGTGCTATAATAAGTCTCAACCCCTTTAGCAGTTTCTACTGCTGAATTATGATGGATGCTTATAAAGAAATCGGCATTTTCATCATTAGCAGTATCTGTTTTATGAGAAAGACTTGCTGTTAAAGATCCATAAGATGGTCTTTCTTTAGCTTTTCTTGTCATTATTACATTAAATCCTCTATCTTCTAATTCACTTTTAAGTTTAGATGCAACTTGTATATTTAAATCTGTTTCACTATAAGTTGTTCCATCGATTTTATTTTCAGATCCATAATCTTTTCCATAATCATGACCTGCATCTATAACTATTGTTTTCTCTTCTGAATTTTTATCATTATCCTTCTTCATATCTTTGTCTTTATTTTTATCATTATACTTATTTGATTCTTTATCAGAAGATAAACCCAATCTCTTACCATCTAAACCAATAACATATCCACCTATCACACTATCTACTATCATTTTTCCTGTATTTCCATCTAAATAATAATTATCTCCATTGCTTAAAATCCAACCTTTTGCTAATGATCCATCATCATTTAAGAAATACCAATTGTTATCAACATTAATCCAGCCTTTTGCCATGGCTCCAGTGTCATATAAATAATAACTTGTTCCATTAATATTTAACCAACCTATTTGCATATCTCCACTTAAACTGAAGTAATACCAATAATTATTGACTTTTTCCCAACCAACTTTCATTGAACCACTATTATCAAAATAATATATTTTATTGTTTATCTTATTAAGTCCATTCACCATAGCCCCACTATCTTTTAAATAGTACCATGTACCATTAATGTTAAGCCATCCTTTTGCCATAGCTCCTGAGCTTTTTAAGTAATACCAAGTGTTATTTAAGTTTATCCAACCATTTTTCATATATCCATTTTGATCTAAATAATACCAATTTCCATCTGGATTTATCCATCCATTAGCCTTTGTATTATCTGATTTATAATATAACCAATATCCATTTGCATATTTCCAACCAATATTAGATGAAATATTAACATTATCACTATTTTGATTATTAGTAACTTCATTTATATTGGGTAAACTAGGCTTATTCTCTGGAATTGCTGGATTAGGTAATACATTTGATGAATTACCTTTATCATCACTATCTTCTACTTTCGCTCCAGAATATCTTAATAAATCATTATAAAGAGCATTTACTTCTTTACCATATGTAGAACTTGGAGCCCAAACACCACTTAATTCTTTAACTGTTTTTGCTTTTCCTTTTATAGTTCTAAAATTTCTTGGATCATAGCTGTCACTTTTAGGATATCCCTTGGCACCTGCATATAATGCTAAGTGATCCATGTGAGCTTGTACTCCTTCATCCCAATTATCAAATTTTTCATGGGCATTTTTATCATTGTCATCTCCACCTGCTGCTGTCTTAAGCCCACACGGATTATTATAACTTTCATCTAAAACACCAGTAAAATTACCATATCCAGTTTCTTTAGCTGATTGTACATATGCTATTGCTGGATTTACATCACCACAATCCTCTGCATATTCCCAATACAAATCTGCTAAACCAATAAAGGTCTTAGTTGCACCTTTAGATTTAGCCCAATTTTTAGCTTCTTTTACTGTTACATCATTATCTGATATTATTTTATTATCATTACTTGCAGCTTGTACATTCATTGTTGGAATACCAATAAACATTATTGCAACAGCAAATATAACAATAGTAAGTTTCTTCTTAATATTCAATATTATTCATCCCCTTTTATGTTATATTTTAACACTAAATACATGTTTTAACTACATAATATTCCCTTGTAATATATTAATTTTTTATTAAGACTACGTTTTAAATATGCGTGGATATATGCAATAGATTAAGTGGTATTGTAATTTGGCTTTAAGAATTCTTAATTTGAAATTTATTTACTTATACAAAAAATTCACAAAAAAAGACCATAAATATTTAATTTATAGTCCTAAATTTCATAATAAAATTTTATTTTACTTATATATTTCAAAATTATTTTGGATAATATTTGAAAAATTTGGTATTATAATTTTTAAGTATAAAATTTTCTAACAAATAATTTTCTGATGCATTTTTTAGTATGAATTCACATCCATAATAATATAAATTATCCTTTTCATATTTTCTTTTAGTAATAGTTTCTATATATATTTTTTTATCTTCTATAGGTAATTCAATGAAAAAGTTAATATCTTCTGGAATGTCTAAAACACACTCTAATAGTATTCCTCTAATACTTAAATTTTTACTTGTCATAAAAATAGGTTTAGATAGCTGCATTACGTTTTCACATATGTTACGTATCTTAGCTACTTTTAAAGGTATATTTACAATAATTCTATTGTTATTTCTTCTTTCTTTATCTAGTAAAAACTTTATATTTTTAACCACTATAGTATTTTTTAATATATTATTTATGATACCATTGTATATGGAGATACCTTGATTATTATTAAAAATATTTATAAAAACTTCTTCCCCAACTTTTAACTTCGTTTTTTCATTAGCACATATAATTAAAATATCTTTCTGGAATTTTTGAACTATTCCCATAGTTATTATTTTTTCATCAATAGAAGTTAATTTTGCTAAAGAATATTCAATACTATTTTTTATTACCAAACTTATTAAACTCCTTCTAATATATATAGTTAATATTATAAATATAATTTTCTATATAATATTAATATTTCCATATATATACTCGTGCTAAAATTTGCTAATATTAATAGTAAATTTTATAAATTATAAAATTTATAAAAATATAACATTAAAATATCAAATATATATTAAATAAGCTATTTAAAAATAATATTATTAAAATTTTTTCACATTAAACTTAAATGTCTCTTTACTTTTCACTCCATATTCTAACATTATATTTTTTCAATTTTAGATATATTTTTCCCTTTGTATACATTGATTATAATTCCAACTATAAACATGTTTATAATGGTACTTGTTCCTCCATAACTTATAAAAGGTAGTGGCATAGGGGAATGCACACTTATAGTAATTCCAAAAGTCATTAATACATTGCAAATAAATTGAATTGTTATTATGGATACAACTCCTAAAACTAAAGATTTAGCATAAGTATTTTTTACACATACTGCTACTTTAATCATTCTTATTATTAATACTCCAATTAAAGTAATAATTACAATTCCAACTATCCAACCAAAATTATATATTATATATGAAAGAATATAATCAATATAAAACTCTGGAATAATATTTTTATCAAAGTTAGTAGCTCTTCCAATTAATACTGACGAATCTCTAATTATTTTAAGTTGATTATAAATATATCCATATCCATTAATATTATTACTTCTATCAATGAAATTTGAAATAGTATCAAAACCTATTTTGCTTAAAATCATAATTAATGTTTCAATACTAATAAATAATCCTAATATCTTTTTGCTTGATTTTGATAAATATACTAATATAATCAATGAAATTCCATAAATAATAAAACTAAATAGTGAATTTGTTCTGACAAGTAATACCAATGGTAATAAGCCTAAAAATAAAGCTATTATAATTTTTCTTTTATTAGTCCAATCATACTTATCATATATTCCTGCTAAAGCAATTACTATTATTATTGGTGCAAAATATCCAATATTTATAGTTAATCCACCTATTGGTAACCATTGTCTTACTCCATTAAAACCTTGAATTCCTGAAAATACAGTATAAGCTAAAGAGAATAAACCAATAGCATAAATATATTTTGAATACTTTTTAATTTGCCTATAATCAATGAAGCATGACATTATAAATACAAATATGGCCAGTATGCTAAATATAATATTATTCTTTGATATATGATTATTTTCAAGTTCTACATTCCACTCAAAAAACCTTATTATTACAGCACTAAATAATACCAATCCAATACTTAACGCTATTATGCTCCATTCTGGCTTAGACTTATGTAGCATATTAAGTTCACTTCCTACATGTTTAGAAGAGCCCATTTCGTTAATTGCTTTCTTTAAAGCCTTCTCTTTTTTTTCTCCTGATTTTATATATTCATTTGTCTTTTCCTCTAAATGTGCACTTAGTTCATCTCTTATTTCATTATGCATTCTTTTATTCTTTACTTGTGAACACACATCATTAATATATTTTTTTATATCATCACTATCTTTTATATTCATCTTTCCATCACCTCACCAGATTATCATTCATTTTTAACTTATTAAACATTAACACTTTAACTACTTTTTATTATTTAAGTATCTTATTTTAAAATATACTTATGTTATCTTTTGTAATTTTCCCATATTTTCTAACATTTTAATGTTTTTAGTATCCTCAGCCCTAAATTTTAAATATCCTCTTCCTTTTCTAGTTAATCTATAATATTTTTTATCTATATTATCACTTTCACGAATCCAGTATGATTCTAATAAAGCATTTCTTTCTAAGTAATGTAAAATTGGATATATTTCACCTTCTTGCATTAGAAATGTATCCTTAGACTTAATTCCTAATTCTTTAATTATTGCATATCCATACATATCCTTTCTTTGAATTAATTCTAGTATTAATATTTCTAAATCAATTTTTTTATTTTCTATTTTTTCCTCTTCTCTCACTACATTTAAAATATTCTGTAATATTTCTTCTTTAGATTCTAATCCTTTGTGAATTGCTTTTTTAACTATATCCTCTTTATTCAAAATACACCCTCCTATATTTCAAATTCTTCATTTATTTTATTCATTGTTCGATACAGTCTATTTTTAACAGTGGACTCGCTTACATTAAGGCTCTTACTTATATCTTTTATTTTCAAATCACTTTGAAAATATAAAACAAATATCTTAAAAGTAAGCATATCCTTTTTCTTTATATACCCCCATATTTCCTCACATAATGCTTCTTCTTCATAGTTATATTCAATATTTAAATTCTCCTGAATGTTTTTAAATTGTTTCTCATCATTTAGTGAAAATATTGGAATATGATTTTGAAACATTTTTAATAATCCATAATGCTTATATACTTCATTTCTTGCAATTCTTATTAAATACTTTTTATATTCTTTTATTTCTCTTTTATTTTTTAAAGCTTTATAAAAATTCAAATATATATTTTGCATTATATCTGCTATATCATCACTACTTCTACATTTTGATACTACATATCTTAATACATCATCATAAGTATTGTTGTATATGTCAGTAATTAATTTTTCAATATTTGTTTCTTGCACATTTCACACTCCTTACACTAATAATGATACCTATATATTAAATTTTGTTTCAATAAAAATAATTTTTTTATAATTTATAATATATAATAAAATTATTTTATAAATTTAAAAACTCAAACAAACATTAAAGGAGAATGAAATGGATAAAAAAATTATATAATTAGGGACAATAAATAATTTTGTGTAAATTAGGAATTAACTCTCTGTATAAAAAAGAACCTATAGGAATAGACACTTTTTATGTATGTCCATCATCTAGGTTCCATTTCATTAAAAATCAGTTTAGCTCTTTATAGAATCCATATATAAATCATTTTATATAACATTCTTTACAATATTACCAACAAATCGCTCAAAATCATTTTGAACAATATCATATATCATCTCATCACTAATATCAAAATACATATGCACTATTCTATTCCTGAATTTAGCCATATTAAAATATATTAATACATCTTCTTCAGCTATTATCCCATTATCAAATAATATTTCAAAGTGTTCCTTATTATCCTTTGGTCTTCCCCATCTGTTCCTAGAAATCAAATGACTAGCTATACTAGCATTGCATCTATGCTCACTTATATATCAATAATTGGCTTTGCTGATAATCCTTCAACAGATGTGCTTCCTACATGTTCAATTGAAATAATTTTTCCAGATAAAACTGCTAATAATTCATCTTTTATACTTTCAAGACTCTCTTTCCATTTTGGATTATAATCTTCTACTATTACGTGTTTAGTTATCATCAAAAATCTCCCTTCCAAATTGGAATTTATCTATTGCATTTCCTTGCACGAACAATTATTACATCTGGTTTTTCTTTAACTCCAAAGCTTTCTTCATAAAAACCATCAATTACAAAACCACTTTGAAAACATAGATTAAATATGTCTTGTAATGAACGATGATAATAACATTGTAATACTGGCTGACCTGAAATAGCCTCACCAGTATAACTATTAGCAGACAAATATTTCTCTGTTAGAGTCACAAAACAAGGATGTTGTGTGGAAAATACGAATATACCATCTTCTTTAAGAAGGCAATTTACACATTGAAATAAAATAGATATATCTGAAATATCCATAATAGCCATATTAGATACCACTTTACTATATGGTTTATCCTTTTTAAGCGAGAGAAGTTCATCTCTATTTGTTGCATCTATAACATGAAACTCAATTTTATTATTGTACTTATACTGTCTTTTCTCTGCCAATGTTATCATTTTTGAGCTGTAATCAAAAGCAACAACATCTGCTCCTTTTTCTGCAATATAGGCAGAGTAATTTCCATTTCCACAGGCAATATCAAGTATAAAATCATTTTCTTTAATATCAAGCAATTCACTTACTCTTGGTTTTACAACTTCTCTATGAAATTGATTTGACTCATCACCCATGCAGTTATCCCAAAACTGGGCATTAAATTCCCAAGCTTTTAAACTGTCTTCAACTGAATGTTTACTCACAAATGGTTCCCCCCATTCAAATTACTATTTAACTAACTTATGAATTACTATTTATTTACTGGTAGATTATTTTTATTAGCACTATTAACATTTATAGTGTTACTTATAGATAAAATATCAAAAAAATAGTAGCCCAGACTCGCAATTGGAAGCTACTATTTTTACAAACTAAAAATTTAGTCATACCAGTTGCATAAGCAACTAGAATTATATCTAGTAGAGTGTTCCAACACTCTACTTTTTTATTATCTGTATTTTTTATTTATATTATATCAAATTTTTATATAAAATAAACATAAAATTTTATAAAGCTAAACTGATCTACAACTTGGAATTTATAAGCTTAAATTTATACTTATCTTAAATAAATAAACCTTATCATTACTTATAGATAAAATTTCTACACAAAAAATAAGATAGACTTTTTAGCCTATCTCTAATTTTAGATTTCTTCAATTTTACATTTATGTTCTTTATTCTTAGAATCATAACATATAGCTACTGCCAACACTTTTTTTCTCTTATTTTCATTTCTAAACTTTTCTATATATTCTTTTTGTTTAATTTGATTTATTGCTACTTCTGGCAATTCATCTTTCTTAAGTTCAACTATAAAAGGAATATCATTCTTTCTTCTTGGATGAAATGTAAAATCAGCATATCCTTTTCCCGTCTTTTCCTCTCTTTCAACTCTATATGTGTCCCTAGCTGAAAGATACGCTAAAGTTAGAACACATGAAAGGCTATTTTCATCATTATATTGAAGTATTGGAATCTCCGAGTTGTGAATATCATGTAAAATTTCTTCCACAACTTTTATATCCCAATTTACAGTGGCTTTTAACATGCTCTTAGAATTTTCAATTATTTCAGATACATATCCAAAAGATTCATCTCTTAAAGCTTTCTCAAATTCTTGCATAAGTTCCTTATTAGGAATTTTTAAGTATCCATCATAATAAGATAAAAATCCAAGGACTATCATAGCTGAATAAATTTCTTCTTTATTTCTTGGAACCCCTTGCCCTGCTCTAAATTCTTCATTTATTATTATATCAATTTCTTCACCTGAAACCATTTTTATAACATCGTCACGAATTTCTAAAATGTTATATTTCAAATACTCACACACTTCATCCATAGCCCCTGTATTAGTCCAATAACTTTCACAATAATTATTTTCTAATGACTTAATAACAGAACGTGGATTATAAATTTTAATTCCACTAGCTGTAGTATATCCGTTATACCAATTCTCCAATTCTCTAAAATTTATTTCACCATTTTTATTACATAATGCTATAACTTCATCTTCTGTAAATCCAAAATATTCTCCAAGTTTTCTATCTCTTAAAAATGTAAACTCATCAAACATATTAAGTGCAGAACCACTTGAATATTTTTTAATTGGTAAAACTCCAGTCATATAGCAAAGCGCAACATATGGTTGATCCTTTAGAAGATTTCTTAAAAATTCTAAAAAGTCATTTTGATTTTCTTCAAATAAATTATTATTAAAAATATAATCCCATTCATCAAATATAAAGATAAATTTATCATTTGTTGCATTAAACATATTGCTAATATTATAAAAACTTTTAATTTCAAGATTAGGATACATTGTTTTTATATCATATACTATACCCTCTTGAATTACTCTAATATATTCCTCATATGTTTTGTTTTTATCTGGTATTGTATTAAAACTTATATTTATTACATTATATTTATTTAAATTCTCTTCATATCCATAAGTCTTGCTTATTTTAAGTTTATCAAAAATATTCTTAGAATCTACTGCTTTAGAATAATACGCTCCAAGCATATCTGCAACACTAGATTTTCCGAATCTTCTCGGTCTCGTAACACACACATATTTACTCTTTGTATTTATTTTTTTATTTAATAGTTTTATAATCAATGATTTATCTACAAAATACTCCTCATTAAAGAGCTCATTATAATTTTTTAAAGGTTTATCAGTGTTTAAATACAAATTCAAAATATCATCTCCCTTCATATTTTTTCACTTCATTATACTTATCATTATTATAACATAAGCCAATGACACGTTAATATCATTGGCTTAATTTCATTCTTTTAAACTTGCTTTTTAATTTTAAATTTCCACAAATGTGCTTCAGCTAGCTCCACAAATTTAGAATTTGTCTGGCTGAGGTTATTCTCATAATCTCTATGGTAAACGGAAATTATAGTTCAACATCTACCTTGTATTCGTCATCAATCAGAATATAATCACATCTATATTTTTTACACATTTCTAAATTGAAATCATTTTCTTTTATCATCATTTCTGGACTTAAAAATAAATCATCAATGCGACCCTCTATTACATTTGCATATCTTTTAATATCTGAAAAGTGATTATCAATATATTTTTTTGTCATTACAAGACAATAATACTGAATGTGCTCAAGATATTCATCGCTGAAATCATCCTTCCAGTCGAAAGGAATATAGCACCCTTCAACAACCAAATTTTGATTGTTTTCTATTGCGGTTTTTGCCATTTCCCTTACAATAGGCCATAAGTAATTTGTTAATAGGTCATCCTTTTCTGGCGTAAGGTTAGTCTGTCCACTGCGAATTAAACCCATCTTCAAATGGTCTATAGATAGATATGGATAACTGTATTTTTTAAGTAACTTCTGTGCTAAAAGTGTTTTTCCTGTATGTGAACTACCGGCAATTAGAATTATCATTAAAAATTCACCCCCTAATACTAATATAGGTTATATAAATAACCTATACTTCGAATTCATACTTATCTAAATCTATAAGTATAAATACTATCTAAATAAAAAGTTATTCGTCTAGCCAAGAATCACCTTCGCATCTACATATGAAGTCAAAATGCATACTTTCAAAAATATCAATTGGATAAATTTCTCCATACTGATTCAAAGTGAAACTTTTTAAATCTGCCATTTCATCCATATATGCTAAAGTGTCATGAATTCCACCTGTTCGTGCTTTTTGTATCATCCCTGCAATGATTTCCTTTTGCTCATATGTTAATGAATTTAATAATATATTTATTTTTTTATTTTCTTTTGTGTTTGGATATCCATTGTTTCTTACCCATTTTGCCTCTATTGATTCTTTATATTTAATCAAACCATCAATAAATTTTTTGTATAATAATAATCCTCTATTCATTTCATACCTTCCTCAAAAACAATATAAATATTTTTAAATTATAGTTACTATTTATCTATTAATCATCTAACCTCTTATCTACACATTTATCTAAAAATTCTTGTAAACTATTTGCAACAACACCATTAGGATTTTCTTCATAAATATCAAAATATCCATATTCACAGTCCATCCATTCAACTTCACCACTATCGTTATTAAGCAAAATTAGTACTCCACCAATGTTAAATTCAAAATCCCCCAGCAAAACTCTATGTCCAAAATCATTGCCACCAGTCCACTCTCTAAAAGCATTTATTATAAAATTCTCAATATTATCTTCACTTTTTGGAGTGATTAAAAATAGTTCAATTTCTCCTTCACACTCATTAAATGAAATCCAGTGATCATACTCATAATTTCCCGTTGTGTTAAAAAAATAATTTTCTTTAAAATCTACTATTTCCTTTATATAACCTCCAGCTATTCTTGAAAAAAAATCTTTTACATCCTGACATATTACAAACCCAAGTTCCGCCTCTACTTTTTCCCAATTTACTGATACATTATTATGTTCTAATAAACTAAATTCCCTAATATCCATATTTCTTTCTCCTGTTTTATTATATTTATATTCTTGCCTTTGCTTAGTAAAATAAAATTAAAATGTTTAATTATAAATAATAGTTCACTATTTTATCTTACTTATTTTTATGTACACAATAATAAAAATTTTATATTCCATGAATTAATCTTTGAAATCCCATTACAATACGGTACATAATAGGATATATTATAAACAAGAAACACCCAAATATTATATTTTCTAAATCCAAAGATATAATGTTTAATAATAAATTTAAAGGAATTAATATAATATAACAATACATAAAAAATTTTGCTCCAAAGTTAAGAATTTTACTTTTCCCTTCAAATTTATCTAACCAAAATAATTTATATAAATAGACTTTTAATTTCCCCATAATATTCCTCCTAATTTGCTAGTATGTTATACAATTATTTTCCTAATTGAGGCAAATAATTAAATACAGTACTTTTTCCACTTTCAGATAAAATAAGATCAATACCTCTATCGCTTTCACAGTACAACCCATCTTCTTCATCACATAATAATAGAATTCCTTTAAGTTCAGGTAATGTTTTTGAAAACAATCTCATTATTATCGTCCTCTCAAATTGCTACTTAGTAAGTCTTTTTTATTAATTTGCTTTTAGTTGTATATATTTAATTTCGTTCAATTCCAAGAAAAATTTCCCCCTTTTGTAAAATATATAAAAAGAGTTAATTGACTAATTTATTACATTAATGTATATTGATAATAAATTAAAAGAAAATCTCTATTTTCAGGAGGAGGACTATGAATACATATTTAAAAAAAGCAATTAAATTAGGAACAGTAGCTATACTTACAGGAATTATATTATTTTTACCAAATCAAAAAGTTAATGCAGAAGAGGCTGTTTATGGCCAATGGAAAAATGACAATATTGGATGGTGGTTTGAGTCTGATAGCTCATATGCAAAAGGATGGAATACTATTGATGATAAATGGTATTATTTTTACAATAATGGTTATATGGCACATGATACAACAATTGACGGATACTATATAGATTCAGATGGTGAATGGATAGATGACTCTGAAATAAGCTATGAAGAATTTTGTAATAATGTAGATAGCCAAATGCTTAATTTAATAAATAAACATAGAAAAAGCAATGGTGTTTTTGTATTAATTGAAACAAATCAACTTAGAAATTCAGCTAAAGAAAAATCAAAACATATGTCTAACTATGGATATTTTTCTCATTATTATAATGGACAAGATTCTCGTCAATTATTTAATTCTCAAATAAATGCAGAAAATATTGAATACAAGTGTTTTAATAATAAATACACAAAAAGAAGCGCAAAAGAATTAGCACAAAAATTATTTGATGGGTGGAAGGAATCATCTGGACATAATGCTAATATGTTAAATTCAGATTTTAGTGAATATGGTTTTTCTATAGAAAAAGGTGTTTATAATGGATCTAATGTGTTCTTTGCAACACAGATGTTTAAGGTTGGAAATAGAATCGGAAATGAACATAATATGCATATGTACATAGACAAAAATGGACAAGAATATATTTATGTACCAAACCCAAATAACAATTAATATATAATTCTAGATGTATTTACTGTATTTTGTTAAATCCATACAAACACAGTTTAATACACTATTATATTGATTTTTATTTATTAATCATTCTTCTTTTAGTTTTAAAAAAATTTCTAAAGATTCTCTAGTAGTACAATAAAGCCCCCCATGTATAAGGTTAACTCTTATACATGGGGGATATATAATTCTATTTTACTTTATCTATAATTACTTTAAACTTTTTTATATACTCATCTTTCATACTAGAACTCAATAATTTTATTCCTACAAAAGATAAAATTAGTCCCATAAATAATTTTATTATTAGTAATATCATATTTTAAATAAAACCTTTCTTATTATTTTCTATTGTTAAAAAAATAATCTTCATTAAATTTTTTTAATTTTCTATGTATAATGTTATTAGTTATATATAGAATTTCAATTATAAGAAGTAGTAAAAGAACTAACCATATCAAATAAAAAAACCTAGACTTTCCATAACAAAAATATGTAATATATGATATAGCTTCTTAATACTTTTACGTTAATCTACAGACTTCAAATGTTAAATTCAGTAAAATTCCAAGGTTATCCTGTATGCTAATTTTTTCAAGCTTACCCCATTCTGTATCACCTAAAAATTCATAATAATCATCACACTGTGCAGGCCAATATACCTTCAATTAGTCCTATTATAGCTGGAATTAAAAGTAACCCACTTATAACAATCGCAATAGTTGGTAATGTTTTTTTTGACTCTTTTTCAAATCTAGCAATAACTCCCAGTATAAAGCTAATAAATAAGATTATAATTAAAGTTGGTACTTCTATGTGACGTGGAATTATTTTAATCGGATTATGCAGAACACAAACAATATCTAATATTGTCACAACAATCATATAAATTATTATTACTAATGTGAGAATGAAGGATATAATACCTATCTTCGAGTGTTTTAATTTTTTCAAATTCTCACCTCCCTCCTTACAATAAATTCACTTATTATGCTTATAAAGCATCTTTTAATATTAAATTATTTAATTTTTAAAGAACTTTTTTATTGATTTTGCTTTTAGATTTTACTATGCAAAACATAACTATAGCACTTATAACATCCAAACAAAAAAGAAAATGTAAAATACAGTTTACTACAGCTGTTAATTTAGTGATTTTCTTTTCTCTATAGGCTTGAACTATTCCGTTAATACCATACATAGAAGATGGAAGTAACATAATAAAATCAAAAATAGCCAAAAAGAGTGCTATAACTACTCCAAATCCCAATGGCCAAATCATCATAATACTTCCGAACATAAAAACTACAATATAAATTGGTATATTACATAATTTAAGAAGCATGTCCCAAAATAATAATGTAGTACTGTTCTCTCCATGCTTTGCTAGTATAAATGGATAAATCATATTAGATATAAAAAATATAATTGAAAGAACTAAAAAAATTAAATTAAGATTTGCTAAAACCCCTTTATAATTCCCCTTAAAAGTGATCAATATCACTAAATAAGTCAATATTATCAACATTATTGGTAAAATACGTTTTTTCATTAATTAACTCCTTTTTCATTTATATATAAATAATAGTTAATTTATATATAAAAGTCAAAAATTCACACTTAAGATATTTAATTTACATATTATTTTAAAATTAAAGTTTACAAAATTAAGAAAAAACTCCTTTTAGTATATGATTAGCAATTCAAATATGAAAGGAAATGATGTACAAATGTTAGATTGGAAAGAAAAAAATGGAAAATGGTATTGCTACAAAGCTGGAACTTTAGTTAAAGGCTGGGTAAAAGATGAAAATGGAAGATGGTTTCATTTAAATGAACGTAATGGCAAAATGGATATTGACTGGGTTGAGATTGATTCAATCTGGTACTATTTCTATCCTAAAAAAACTGAAAAAGATGGTAATACTCATTATACAGGCGAAATGGCTACTGGTTGGATTGAAATTGATTCTAAATGGTATTACTTATATTCTAAGAGAACTGAAAAGGATGGGATTACTCATCCTAAAGGTGAAATGGCTGCCGGTTGGGCTGAAATTGATTCTAGATGGTACTACTTCTATTCTAAGAGAACTGAAAAAGATGGTATCACTTATCCTAAAGGTGAAATGGCTACTGGTTGGATTGAAATTGATTCTAGATGGTATTTTTTATACCCTAATAAAACTGAAAAATATGGGGTTACTCATCCTCAAGGGGAGATGGCTACTGATTGGACTGAGATTAATTCTAAATGGTATTACTTATACACAAAGAAGACTGAAAAGGATGGTAATACTCATTATACAGGTGAAATGGCTACTGGTTGGATAAAATTAAATGAAAAATGGTATTACTTATATTCAGATGGTAAAATGGCTTGCAATACTACAATTGATGGATGGTCAATAGATTCAAATGGTGTTGCAAATAATTCTGCTGTATCTGGAGATGGTTTAATTTCAGATGACTTAGTTAAATTCATAGCGGGATGGGAAGCTTTTTATGATCATGCTTATGAAGATCCTTATTATCCTGGTAATAAATCATGTTGGACTATAGGATATGGAACTACTTACCAAGTTAATTCTTCAGCTTTTCCAAATGGCTTATCTAGTACATGTACAAGATCTCAAGCATTAACATGGTTAAAACAAGAAATAAATAAAGTTGCAAAAGAAGTTAAATCAGTATTAAATGAAAAGGGTGCTTCACTATCACAACAAGCATTTGATTGTATTTGTGATATTGGATACAATGCTGGTACAGGAGATTTACTTTACGGAAAATGTGTCACACTTAACGCAGTTATAAGTGGTAATCCTGATAGAATAACATCTGCGTTAATGAGTTGGAATAAAGCTAATAATTCAGTTTCCGAAGGATTAACTAAAAGATGCAAAGCTAGAGTTAATATGTGCTTATATGGAATATATGACTCTACCCATTAAAAAATATATTAATTCTATAGATATTTATATATTAAATTAATTTCTATAAAACTTAACTAATGCAGTATCTATAGAAATTATTTAAGGGAAAGTGTACCCCTTTAAATAGAGTTCTTTTTTATTAGACTCTACCGTCTTTTGTACACTTTCCCTTTATTATATATAAAGTAATAAATTTTTTATTTATTTTTATCTGTTGATGAAATTCTTTTAACATCATAGAATATTCCTTCATCACAAGAAATTAAAGTATTATCATCCTTCACAATAAGCTTATCTTGAAAAGAAGAATCTTCACTTTTTACAGTTATAGTAGTAATAGAATCTTTATTAATACCTAATTTTGAGAAGTTAGTACGATAATCATACTCTAAATCATCTTTTTTCTCACTTTTAATTATATATTTAGGATTTTTAAAAGAATCTTTATCAAAAGTAGCTAAATCCTTAGACAAGCTTATCTTTGTATTAATTACTAATGATGTGTTCCTGCCTGCATGTACCTTACTATATCCTACTACCTCTTTTATTACCCAATTACCATAAAATGATTCCTCATTTTTATCATTACTTACTTCTTTAGTTACATCTTGTGAATCTCTCTTAGTACTTGTACTATTATTGCTATTACTAACAGTATTGTTATTACTACTACTAGAATTATTGCTTGTACTATTCTTTGCTGTATCAGAATTAGAACTAGCTTCTTTTACATCATTTTTATTTTTATTTAATTTATCAGTATTTTTTTCATTAGCACTATTAGATTCATTATCAGATTCACTACTAACTTCATTATCTTCCTTTATATTATTACTGGATACTTTTTTATCAGTACAACTAATCAATCCCAATGATAAAACTAAAATTAATATTATTGCATATATACGTTTCAATATTACACCTCCTGTTATATCTTGATACATATTATGGATTTTATGTTTATTTTACCATATTATTCTTTAAAATAACAAAAAAATAATAAAAATTCGTAATTATTAAAATAAGCCATATTTTTTTCATTAAATAAATTATAGAGAAAATTTAATTAATATATTAACAAAAAATACAATTAATGCTAATATTATTATGGATTAAAATGTAAATAAAGTAATATATAAAAACAAAAGCATTAGAAGGAGATTTAAAATTGAAGTTTTTAAGAATTTTTATATTAGTAGCACTACTAGTAACCCTAACTGGTTGTGGGACTGAAAAATCACAAAATAATCATATCCAAACAAATAATGATATTTCTACTGAAGCTACTGATACTGAAGACAACACTACAAATAACAATACTAATAGTAGTGAAAAAATTACAAATAATAATACTAAAAAAGAAAGCACTACTAATAAAGTAAATTCTAATAAAAATAATAGTAATAACAATACTGCTATAAATAAAAACTCTGAAAATAACCCTACAGAAGTTCAAAATGAAGAATCATTTTATGGACAATGGGTTATAGAAAATGTAGTAGGATCTGGTAAGGTAGGAACTTATAGTGATGACGATATAAAAAAAATATTAGGAAAAAAACTAAGTTTTTCAAAAGAGCAATCAAGTTGCTTTGGAGATGATGTAAGCTACCTAAATGATACAGTTAAAAATCCTACTTACAAAAAATCAGTTATTACATCTGATGAATTTTTAAGCAATTGGCTTGTACCTTTAAGCACTTTGAGTATAAATAGCGATACTGTAACAGAAATTGAGGTAAATGATTTAAAAAATCTTCCAGCATGTACTTTTTTTATAAAAGATAACAACACATTAATACTTTATGGTGGAGGTACTTTTTTTGAACTTAAAAAAGCAGCATGAAAAACAAATTAAATAAACATAATTCACTGGCTATTATAGCCAGTGAATAAAAAGAAACTATGATAAAACTTAATTTATAAAAAATATTTAAGAGTCCATATTTATGTTAATATGGACTCTTTCCTAATATAAAACAAGATTTATACTGTTTATATATTTTAAATGATAATCTTAAATTTTTAAGTTTATCTCTTTTTTTAAATTACTTAATATTTTCTATTAAAATATTAAGTAAAAGCTTTATACTATTACATATTAAAAATTTTACTATTTTTCAATACTACCTTCCTTAAAAGCAACATATTCGGAACTAGAATTCACCATATATATATAATATTCACCTGATTCATCTGCTGTTAATTTATAACTTCCTGATAAATCGCTGAATGTTTATCATTTTTCCATTTAGTACATATCCATGTCCACCATGTATCTCAACTCCATCAAAACCTGATTCCTTAACTCTTCTTGCTGCTTCTGAATATGCATTAACTAAATATTTTATTTCATCTTTAGTCATTTCCTTTGCCCAAGTCTTAGTAACTTCATTCTGCATAGTTGATGGACCCCAGATAGTTCTTTCTCCTACATTAAAAGTAGTCATAAATTCACCATAAACTATTTACATTATTATATTTGCACCTAAATCATGTATTTTATTTGTAAATTCTTTATATTCCTTTATAAACGAATCATTATATATTCCCATCATTCTTGGATTGGGTTGCTCATCTTCTGTTACAAAGGCATACCCTGTTATTATTGTACCTACTCCACCCTTTGTCAGTTCTTCATAGATTGAACTTAATTCAAGTGTTAAATGTCCTTTTTCATCTGCTAACTCTTCCCAAAGTACACCTCTAAAAAATCTATTTTTTAATTCCATTTTACAAATATTTGTTTTATCCCAAAGACTTTTCATTAAAATCTCTCCTTTGAATTAGGTTATCCGCGGTTCATACATACTATAACGCCATATTGAAAGTCTAACAAGTATGCACCTTTTAGTAACTTGATATTATTTAATCATTAAAATCAAATGTATTGACTAAATAAACTTTCTTTACTATCATCTTAAATAATTAATCTATTACTTAAGGAGATGTTGATTTGATCAAATATAATAATAAAAATATGTTTGTTTGCTTGATTTAGCAATGGATTTTATCCGTGGTAAATGGAAGGCTGTTATACTTTGCCACCTTCTTAATGAACCTAAAAGATTTAATAACTCTATGGCTTTGTGTTGCAAGTGGAACTTTAAATAAAGATGAAATTAAATCATTTGTATTAAAGAATAAAAGGTAGTAAAATATTTGCTTACTACCTTTTAGTGTTTTGTATTTAATTCGTTATAATTTCCCCTATAACTTCTTATTTATCTATCACTCAAACATTATCTTCTTCTTTTATCATTTCATTTTTTGTTAATTTGCCACTTATTGTAATACATTATTTTTACATACAAACTGCCCTATCCAAGTAATTTATATTAAGTGAAGTTTTTTCTAAATTGCTATATTTAATTTCATTCTCCCCAATTTTAATTTTTTCATAAGAAAAGAAGAAGTATTTCTAACAGAAACTTCCTCAATATTTATACTTTAGAGTAACCTTTAGTATAATGTACTTTTCTATGATCCTCTTAAGTAAATTTAAAATTACCGTGCTACTATTTACATATTATTTTCAACGTAGTCTAATATTAAGGTTGTAGTATCTTTTCTTTCAAAAGTTTTTCTATCCGAAAGAATTTCATTTATATCTCCTTTTTTACTAAGACTAGCCTCTATAACTTCAATAGCCTTCTTCAATACTTCATTAGTTTTATTATCATCTAAAAGAACTTTTTCTATAATTCTGCTATTTTCTTCTGATTTTTTATCTATAGTTAGAGTAAACTTTCCTTTAGGACAACATAAATACTTTAACAGCATTATTATATGCCATCTAGCTCTTCTAAACCTTTTTCCCTCATCCTGATTTTGAACAAATCTCTCTACTTTATACCATGCTAGTCCACTTACATAATATGAATTAAGAAATGATATATGTGAATCCTCAAATAATAATCCTCTAGTTTTTTTCTCTACCTTCCCATATTGTCCTGAAACTTCATGTGGCATATCAAAAAATAATGCTGATGTTGCTTTAATTTGAAATGGTATATTAACTATTTTAACTTTGGGAATATTTTCATCTCTATATTGTTCTGTTCTACGTTCATAATATAGTGGATATTTGTTTCCTTTAGACTTAGTAATATAATATTGTTCTAGAGTTTTTTGAATAGTCGATAATGCAACTAACTGCTCGGCTTTAAGTGGCGTTTGGCTATTTGTTGCTTTTATAATTGAATGTTTTGTATCTTCATCTTCTGTACCAATTAGTCTTACTGGAAGATAAATATCCTTAACACCAGAAATTTTTTCTAGGCATTCAAATATTACATTGCTAGTTTGGCATCCATTAACTATTTGATAGTTTGTAAGAGTTAATTCCTCTGAATTTATTGCAACGGAATCTGCAATTATTGTAATTCCATTGTTCAATAAGCCAAATAAATAACTTTCTTCACCTAATAATTGTTTCTTCATACTTGAATTAACTTCAAGTTTTTCAGAAGCACCTAAATAAAATCTTATATTATCATTAAAGATTCCTTTTCTAAGAACCTTTTCTCCATTGATATCTTCAGTTAATAACTTTTCGAATTCTTCCAGCTTCATTAGCCCATAATATCCATTTTTAATTTTATTGTGCATATCCTTAGGATATGGTACCGGTTGCTTCGATAATGTTACACAAACTTCTAGTCCTGATACAGTTTTTTCATGTAATTCCATTATCTCTTTTATTCCTAAAAAGTCTGGTTTCCTTACTTCACTAAAAAGACTTTTTTCTCTTAAATCAGCAACTCCCATTGATATCGTTGATTCTAAATGAACATCGTTTAGATTTATCTCTTTTGATGATAAGGTTATAAACTTCATACTTAAATTAGGTGCTTTTTTAAATCTTGAACTCTTTGAATATATATACTTAGTAATTTCCCATTGGTTTAAAAGTTCTGGTATTTCACACTTTGAAAAATTAAAAAATCTTCTAATTCCATTTAAAAAATCTCCAATTTCTGTACGATCAAACTTATCGGAAGTTTTTACTTGGGTAAACATGAAATTCACTTCAAATTTTTTAAGTCCTTCTATAACAGAATCAACATCTTCTACACTTGTTACAATTCTGTCAGCTACAAAAATTGCTATTCCATCTATCCCAAAAGCTGTACCAGTCTCCATGTCTTGATATGTAACACTAGGATCATTAGAGTAAACTGATAATATAAGTGAATTAATAAATTGTTCAAATACTGTATGTTGATCCTTTGCTTTATTTTTAGAAATTTCATTTTGCTCAATAAAATTCTCAATATATGATTGTATAACTGGATGTGAAACATTGGTTATTTTCGACATTATTGTTCTCCTTTGATTTTAACTTTTTTCTGCTAAATTACACCTTATACAACTAAATTATACCATATTAAGTATACTTAAATATATCTTCATACATAGAATAAAAATCCCATACTCTCTTATTTTTCGATTTACAAGTTTTGTAAAATCTCTTAAATTTCATTAGCAGCATTGCCAATCATATTTTACATTTGAAAAGTCTCTATTTTTTAAATCCTCTTCACTAATAAAAAAATTGCAATTTCCAGAATCACCAAACATAATTCCACATTCATCTTCTATATCTAGTTGTAATAATAAAATATTATGTTCTTTATAATGCTCTGATTCTGATTGAACAAAATATGGATAACCTCCAATTCTACTGCCTGCACCATCAAAATCATCCCACTTTTTATTTTCTTGTTCTTCATTAAGTCCATCAAATAATTTATTAAAATCTTCACAAGGACAAGTCATTGGCATTTCATTTATTTGAAAGTTCATTTTTCCTTCTTTATAAAATGGTAAAAAATCCTCATAATCCTTCTCATATGGATTTTCACTAATTAATTTACTCTCATCCATTGTATATTCTTCAATATATCTAACTTTACATGGATACTCATAACCATAACAGTCATCATTATGAACAAAAAATTGAAGCAATCCATTTTGTGGCATATTTTTTAATTCTACTAAATCAGATAAATTAATTTGAGCAATAAACATCATTGGATTGTTTTCCTCATCTAAGGGATAATCATTAATATTTTCAAGATAAGGACATCCCCCTAATTTACTTTCCCATGGCTTTGTTTTCCCTGCTTTAAAAGCAATTTCGTTACTTTTACGAATAGTTGTTTTTATAATTTCTTCATATTCCTTAAATAATTCTGGTACTTCATACTTCATTATTTTAATCACCTCTTAATAATAGTTTGTTCTGATTATATTAAAAGTGTGGAAATAATATTAAATTATTATTTCCACACCTTCAAATTCAAGTAAATAATTGTATTTAAATAAATAAAATAAAGTCCTATTTATATTTATAGAGTGTTTAAATCTTTATTAAAATAGTCATTTTCAAGTAAAGTTTTTACCCCGTTAACTCTCTCATTTATCATAACAGGTCCAAAGACTATCTTCTCTTCATAGAAATAGCATACACCAATTAAATAGTCTATTATAAAGTCTTCCATTGAAGCAAATTCTTCATTAATTAGATTATGTACTTTTGGTTTGAATTCTTCAAATTCTTCTAAATTTATTAAATCACATGTTAATGATTCTCTTAATAATAAGACAGCTCTTTGAATATTAAAAGCAGCTATATGTTTTGAACTTTTTTTGTTTTTAATATTTTCAAATTGTAAATTATGTTTTTTCAATATTTTTTCAAACCACTTATTCTTGTTTATATCAAAGTCTATATCTGAGAAATTATTTTTATCCATTAATTGTTCCAAATTTGCATAAAGCTGATTTTTATTCTCAATGTTCCAACTAGCACCAAGTGAAGCAAGAATCATTTCTTTCTCATCTTTACTTTTATAATCTCGTACTTCTAAACAATTAATAAATCCCTTTTTATTTTTTTCACCTTTATTATGTTTATCTAAAGTAGCTTCAGTAATTGAAAATAATGCTCCTATTTTAACTAAAAATTGAGATGCTTCATCTGTGCATTTAAAATGAATAGTTTTATTAATAGCCTTTTCAAATGAAATAACACTTGTTTTCCAAATAAATCTTACGACAAAAACAGCTAACCATTTAATAATATTTACAATAACAGCGGCTAAAAAAACGCCTATTAAAAGCTTACCTATTTTATCACCCATATAAACTGATATTAATTCCTTGAAATAAAATAAAATAACCACAATAATAATCGAGAGCAATGTTGTCCCTATATGCTTTTTTAATGTCCCCCCATACATATTAAAAAATCTCCTTCCATATTAATATTTTTATGTTTCTATATTTATTATACATAATTATATATAATAACCAAGTTAAAATATGCAACTAATGTAATAAGCTTACTACTAAGGTTTGGGACATTCATATAGAACTTAATGGCAAAGAGAAAAAGTACACATCCAACTATGAATAATAATTATTATTATAAACATAGTCATTTTCCACTTAAATGACTATGTTTATATGAAAATAATATATTTAACCCCTATTATCATAAACTTCCAAATTAAATTCATTATCAATTCTACCAACTGTAGCCAATAATAAATAACCATCACATTCATTACTGTTTATCTCAAATTCTAAACCATACTCTGATAATTCCATAAATGATGGCATAATAGTACTTAAAAGCTTTTCTACATCAATCATTGGTAAATATTTATTAAACACATCTATTCCAGATATAGTATCTACTGGTTTATTAAAGACTTCATTACAAGCCTCTTCATAATTTTTGCCACTAATTTTATCATAAAGTGTTTCTTCATTTATTATTTCTGGAATTTTATCTTTAATAATAAATGAAGGAAATTCAGCATTTGAACATTCCCAAAATTCAAAATAAGTATCCGTTAAATCTTCAAAAAGCCACATTATAAATTGATTTTTTATCTTATCAATATTTTCATTAACATTAGAAATAAATGTATTATATTTTTCTGTTAAAATTTTCATTTCCTCTTCTCTCTTTGACACTGTCTTTTCTATTTCAGAAAAACATACTTCTTCTTCAATACTAATCATATCTGAATTGTAAGTACCCAAAAAACCTAAATCGATACTATTATTACAATATAAGTTATTATTATCATCTATCTTAATTTGAAACATAATCATACCTACTTTCATTTTGCAATTAACTACCTTATTATGCTAAGTCCTATTTTCATGTCTACAACTAAATTATAATTCCCTCAAAATGATCCATTTCATGTTGAATAATTTGTGCTACAAATCCAGTAAACACCTGCTTCTTTTTCTTGAAATTTTTATCAAGATACTGAACTTCTATTATTTCATATCTCTTTGTTTTTCTAAATCCTGTTAAAGATAAGCAGCTCTCTTCTGTTTCATAAATCTTTTCTTTTTTTAATATAATTGGATTCACCATAGGTATAATAACTTTTCCTGCTACAAATACTAATATACGCTTTTTAACTCCAATCATATTTCCAGCCAAGCCAACACAATGTTCTATGTTTACTTTTAAAGTATCTATTAAATCATCAATAACAACCTTATCTCTTTTTGTTGCCTCTTCTGATTTCTCCCCTAAAAATAATACATCTTTTACAATTGGTTTTACCATAATTTATCTTCCTCTTCTTTCATTATCTGCTTTAAAATTATCTGCTTTAAAATTTATTCAACATATTGTTATTTAATTTTTTGCCATAGTTATCAGTCCACTTTTTCATGTTGTATATGATAAATAATAATTTTAATAATATCCATTTTCACATAATAGTTCATAGCAACTGTTTACTTCTTCATCAGTAAATAATTTTGCATATTTAGGTTCTACAATAGTCGCCTCCATTGTTAATTTAATGCATCCTTCTTCTACTAATTTAGTAAAACAATCAGATGTTCTACCTTTTCTTAAAATTTCTTGCGCAGTTCTAACTATTCCAAATCTCTCTATTGTTTCTAGAAATTTTGTCATTTTACAATCATGTTCTTTTTCTGCTATTTCACATTTTTTTATAACTTCCTCTTGAAGTTTCTTCTCTAAAGTTTCCATTTTTACACTCCACTATTAATTATTTTTTATATTACTATTTTTATTTATTATACCGTATTTTTACTTATAAGAATAGCTTTAGCCTAGTAATATCAATACTTAAGTATATAAATATCCCTTTCCAATATTAAGTATGCTTATTTATTATCCTTGATTATTAAAGGCTAGATACGAGAATATGTAGATGCATTAACATTTGTTTAAATATGGTAAAAGTATGTGGAACTGTAGATAGATTTGTGTAAAAATAAAATCTATCTATGTTCCCCTTCATATTTTATATTAATTTATCTTTAACTTTTTAAGAATTCCTTTCATAAATCCACTAAACATTATCATTATAAAACCTATTAGTTTTAACTTTTTATTAAAACCATCTATAGCTTCAAAAGCAAATAATATTGCAATGATAATAGATGATGTATTTAATATTTGAACTATTTTCTTTATTTCCTTCTTATTATTTTTTTTATTTATAATTATAAGACAAATTATAAAAATTTGAATAATGAAGTATACAAGTCCAAATATTAAAAAATGTGTGTTTGAGTCATATGAAATTACCATAATTTTTCTCCCATTTTTTATTATAAAAATCTAATTTCCCACATTTATTGAACCTATTCCAACTGATAAATCAAAAGTATACTTTTCCTCACCTGATGTTTGAGCCTTAATATTATAATGTCCATCCCCTTTTTCTGTTACTATATTAACTGGAGAATTTTTAGGTATTATAATATCAATATCACCAACGCCCCCTTCATATTCAAGATTTCCACCTACTTCTGCCATTTTAAGTTTTAGTTTTCCCACGCCTCCATTGATTTTAATATCTCCACATTTTTCTTTTAAATTCAAATCAAATTCACTAGTTCCTGACTCTAAATTTAACTTATCAAATTTAATATCTTCACATTTTGATTTTACTGAGCCACCGCTAATATCAATGTTTTTAGCTTTTATTCCTTCTATATCTAATATTCCTGCTCCTTGATCGAATTTAAAATTCCCTTTAAATTTTGAAGGAACCATAATATCTAATCTAGATATATTCTTTTCACCATTCATATCCAACCTACTTGATTTATATTCTTTTTCAATTATTTGAATTTCATGACCAGTTCTTTTTACGCCAAAACCATCACTTTTTTGAGAAAGTTTACCTGTCACCTTTACTTCTTCCCCATCGTAACTCTTAATAGATACCTGAGCTGCATAAATTTCTACGTTAATATCAGTTGCATTATCAAGATTTATTTTTTCATCTATAACTTTATTTTCATTTAAAGTTTCACTTTCTTTATTAGATATGGTAGTTTGAGTTTTAGTATTACATCCTACAGATGAAATTAATACTATTCCTACAATAGCTAAAATCAATATTTTTTTCATTATTATTACCCCTTAAAAATTTATTTACCTATTACTTAATTATATTATATAATTTTTTCCATAATAATTAATTTTCACTTAATTTAATGCTCAATAATTGTATATTTGGGTTTTAGAATATAAAAAAATATTACTGAAATTTTTTTTCAGTAATATTTAAAATAAATATGTTAATTATCTTTTATTTCTAAAATCTATTTCATCATTTCCAATCTTTCATAGCATAAGTTACGAAACAATTGACAGTATTTATGAAATCCACTTTGTCCAATTAAATAAATGTTTGACATATAACTCATTCTTTTTTGTGAATATGCAATACGTTCCAATCCATTATCTAGTCCTGTATGATTACTAAGTGCTATCTCTACATTTTTATCTTCAGCTTGTTCCATAAAGTAATCTAATGACTTCATGTAAATCACAATGCCTTCTATATTTTGAGGTGGATTAGATCCTCCCCATAAAGCTGCTTGATACGTCTTATTATTTTCTGTTACATTAAATATAAAACTAAGGCCACCTGGTGTATGTCCTGGAGTATCATAAACATAAATTATTTTATCTCCAAGAATAATTTTATCTCCATCCTTAACATAAACATCAATTTTATAGTCCTTCCATGTCTCAGGTCTATTCTTTTTTGCTGGCTTTTCTTCCCAAAATATATCATCTATTTTTGATAGATATGTTTTAGCATTAGATGCATTTACAATCCACTTTCCACAGCCTGTATGATCTACATGTCCATGAGTTAACACCAACTTTTTTATATCTTCTGGATTCCAACCAACATCTTTAATTGCAAAAACAATTGCATCAAATGCCTCTTCACATGGCCATATAGCATCTATAATAATTAATCCTTCAGTAGTTTTTAAAACAAAACAGTTTGTTTCTTTTTGTGCAATAATAAGCAAATCGTCAAATATAAGTGAATGAGTAAAATAAGACATATCCTCCATTCCTTTTATTGTTTCCATTGTAATTATTGGTTTTTCTAATCTTAACATATAAAATTCTCCTTTGATAATCGTATTATATTATTTGATAAAACGATGTACAAAGTTTTATATTAAAATAACAATACTGCACTTAAAAAAGTTTAAAAATAAATATTCCTTTATTTACAATATCATTATTTTTGATGAATCTTTCTCTCTGTACAACGCCCATCATTTTATGTGCACAGAGTTAATTCGATTCTTTGGATGCATTTTTAAATATATTTTCATTATTTTCTTTCCTTTACTTTCATTAAATTATTTATATAATAATAGTGTCACGTATAATTAAATACTATAATATTTTTTATATAATTCCAACTGAATTTCTTTTCTCATAGTCCAAACGTCATGTTTTATTTAGATGATATTGGAAGTGTTGTGCAAGTCAATGCTCCACCTCCCTTTATTATTTCTGAGTAATCTATATAAATCACATTTATTCCATCTTTAGCAAGGATTTCACATAGTTTTTTGCTAGATGAAATTACAGTATTATTTCCTATTGTTATAAAGTTTGCTGCTAAATTCTTTGCTTCTTCTTTTTCTATATAATAACACTTCTTGAAACTCTTTTCTATAATATCCATATCATATATATAATCACTAATTACACAACTATCTTGTGATATTACATTAAATACACAATCCAAATGCAGCATTTCCTCCTTATTAAATCTTATAGGTACAACCTTATAATCTTTATTTTCTTCCTTTAAAATTTTCTCAAGTTCATTTATCCCTTCTATTGATGTTGCATTGCTTTGTCCTACAAATACTGTGTTATCATGCAACACCACATCTCCTCCTTCTATAAAATTATTTATCTTTTTTACTTTTATATTATTCCCCTTAAAGAATTCTTCTAAGGCTTTATATTCTTCAGTCCTACTTTTAGCCTTCATTTTTCCTATAAATAAAATCTCATCTATAGCAAATGCTATATCCCTTGTATAAACTTGAGATATTCCATACTTAGGATCTAAAAAATAAGTTACAATACCCTCTTGTGATAGTATATTTATGAAGTTATTGTACTGCTTAAACATTATTTCTTTATTTATTTCCTTTTTTTCTACCTTATAATTTACTGGATAACACAATATTACTTCTTGTAGCTTGTTATATCTATTTTTCAAGTTTATATTCATATTTTATTTCTCCTTCTATATACTTAACACCCAAAACATCAGGTATTAATTACATTACCACCCTAATAGCTTCTTTTCCAAATCATCATAGTCATACTCCCTAGGTTCAAAATTATCAAATTTCAAATTAGTGCCTTTTCTTTTTAATTTATCATGAACTCTTCTTTTATCCTTGCCTTTAAACTTGTCATATTTACTTGGATACCATTTTTTTCTCCAATTTTTTAGTATGCCATTAATGTAATTCATATTTTCCTTAGTAAACTCTAATGCCTTATTAATTGCCATCTTAACATTATCATATCCATGACTAGAAATAGCTAGCTTAAGAAAACATAAGTTAAGTCCACCACTTACTCCTGTGATACTTTCATAATACTTAAGTAACTCTCCTGCATTAACTTAAAGACTGTCTATATTACTTACCACATTGCTAATAGTATTTCCCCCATTTTCTATTACATGTGACTCATTATTATTTTTATAATTATTTTCAATTCTACATGAATTATTATCTTTATTTCCCACTTCACGTAATTCATCTAAAGTTTTATCTTCTTCAAAACGTTTATTATATAAGCAAAAAATAATCTTATTTCTAGACTATCTTTATTCTTTCAATAAATGATTATCTTCTTGGATTTTCAAATGCCTCCCTAGAATTAACTTTTATTTATCAACTATTTCTTAAATATATTTATACCAGATAAAATGCTTATTAGTAATAAAATACCAAGCCTTATCCAATCCATAATAAGTGCTAAATCTCCACCTAATACAACATCTAAAGATGTATTAAATTCATCAACATAAACTCCCGTATTCCAAAATAATTTAAAACCCTTTATGTTAAGTTCAAGATTAAATTCACAATTTTTAGAATTATGTTTTAATGCTATCAATATCAATAATACCAATATAATTGATATTGATATTATTAACATTCCATGTAAAGAACACAAAAAATACCTATAGAGGAGATACTTTTTTCTAAGTGTCCACTCTATAGGTACCATTCTATAAAAAGAGCAACTAAAAAGTTACTCTTTTCATCTATATCAACATGAGTTATTAATGCATATATAAATCCGTTGACAATCCGTTGACAAATTAATATTTTGTTGTAACAACATGTTCCTTAATAATAAAGT
>NZ_JAMQIF010000028.1:0-3047 GCF_023845855.1 Clostridium sp. ZBS2 | reverse complement strand
ATGAGAGTAAGCGGGCGCGGAAGAAGGGGGGCATGGGGAGTGCCGTGGCTCGGGGAGCCGATGAAGGACGCGATAAGCAGCGATAAGGATCGGGGAGACGCACATAGTCAGCGCTACGAATAGTTACGAATGAGGAAAGTCACATGGGAAACCCCCTGTATCGTAAAGTGAATACATAGCTTTATGAAGGTAAACCCAGGGAACTGAAACATCTAAGTACCTGGAGGAAGAGAAAGAAAAATCGATTTTCTTAGTAGCGGCGAGCGAAAGGGAAAGAGCCCAAACCAAAGATTTATCTTTGGGGTTGCGGACAGAACATTAACGAGAAATTATGGTTAACCGAACACAACTGGAAAGTTGGACCGTAGGGGGTAATAGTCCTGTAGGTGAAAATTATAATTATCAAGTTCTGATCCAGAGTACCACGAGACACGTGAAACCTTGTGGGAAGCAGGGAGGACCACCTCCCAAGGCTAAATACTACCTGATGACCGATAGTGAAGCAGTACCGTGAGGGAAAGGTGAAAAGAACCCCGGGAGGGGAGTGAAATAGAACCTGAAACCATGTGCCTACAACCGATCAAAGCACCTTATGTGTGTGATGATGTGCTTTTTGTAGAACGAGCCAACGAGTTACGGTATGTAGCAAGGTTAAGTACTTAAGGTACGGAGCCGAAGGGAAACCGAGTCTTAATAGGGCGACTAGTTGCATGCTGTAGACCCGAAACCGGGTGACCTATCCATGGCCAGGTTGAAGCGAGGGTAAAACCTCGTGGAGGACCGAACCACGTTGCTGTTGAAAAAGCATGGGATGAGCTGTGGATAGCGGAGAAATTCCAATCGAACTCGGATATAGCTGGTTCTCCTCGAAATAGCTTTAGGGCTAGCGTCGGAAAATGTGAGTACTGGGGGTAGAGCACTGAATGGGCTAGGGGGCATAGCGCTTACCGAACCTTATCAAACTCCGAATACCAGATACTATCAGTCCGGCAGTCAGACTGCGAAAGATAAGTTCCGTAGTCAAAAGGGAAACAGCCCAGATCGTCAGCTAAGGTCCCAAAGTGTAAGTTAAGTGGAAAAGGATGTGGGATTTCTAAGACAACTAGGATGTTGGCTTAGAAGCAGCCACTCATTAAAAGAGTGCGTAATAGCTCACTAGTCAAGAGATCCTGCGCCGAAAATGTCCGGGGCTCAAACTTACCACCGAAGCTACGGGTTCACACTTTTTGTGTGAGCGGTAGAGGAGCGTCGTAATCGGGCTGAAGTCGTACCGTAAGGAGCGGTGGACTGATTACGAGTGAGAATGTTGGCATTAGTAGCGAGATGTGGGTGAGAATCCCACAGGCCGAATACCTAAGGTTTCCTCAGGAAGGTTCGTCCGCTGAGGGTTAGTCGGGACCTAAGCTGAGGCCGAAAGGCGTAAGCGATGGACAATCGGTTGATATTCCGATACCACTATTATCGTTATTATCGATGGTGTGACGGAGAAGGATAGGATGTGCTAGCTATTGGATGCTAGTCTAAGCGTTTAGGGAGTTAGGATAGGCAAATCCGTTCTAACAATTCTGAGGCGTGATGGGGAAGGTTCTAAGGAACCGAAGTATCTGATTCCATGCTTCCAAGAAAAGCATCTAGAAAGAGAAATAGTGCCCGTACCGCAAACCGACACAGGTAGGTGAGGAGAGAATCCTAAGGCCGGCGGAAGAATTGCAGTTAAGGAACTAGGCAAATTGACCCCGTAACTTCGGGAGAAGGGGTGCCTGCGAGAGCAGGCCGCAGAGAATAGGCACAAGCAACTGTTTAACAAAAACACAGGTCTCTGCTAAAGCGAAAGCTGATGTATAGGGGCTGACGCCTGCCCGGTGCTGGAAGGTTAAGGGGAACACTTAGCGTAAGCGAAGGTGTGAACTTAAGCCCCAGTAAACGGCGGCCGTAACTATAACGGTCCTAAGGTAGCGAAATTCCTTGTCAGGTAAGTTCTGACCCGCACGAATGGCGTAATGACTTGTGCACTGTCTCAACTGCAAATCCGGCGAAGTTGTAGTGCGAGTGAAGATGCTCGCTACCCGCGATTGGACGGAAAGACCCCGTAGAGCTTTACTGTAGCTTAGCATTGAATTTCGGTATTGTCTGTACAGGATAGGTGGGAGACTGGGAAATCAGAGCGTCAGCTTTGATGGAGTCATCCTTGGGATACCACCCTGATAGTACTGGAATTCTAACTGGATGCCATGAATCTGGTGACAGGACATTGTTAGGTGGGCAGTTTGACTGGGGCGGTCGCCTCCTAAAAAGTAACGGAGGCGCCCAAAGGTTCCCTCAGAACGGTCGGAAATCGTTCGTAGAGTGCAAAGGCATAAGGGAGCCTGACTGCGAGACCTACAAGTCGAGCAGGGACGAAAGTCGGGCTTAGTGATCCGGTGGTACCTCGTGGGAGGGCCATCGCTCAACGGATAAAAGCTACCTCGGGGATAACAGGCTGATCTCCCCCAAGAGTTCACATCGACGGGGAGGTTTGGCACCTCGATGTCGGCTCGTCGCATCCTGGGGCTGAAGTAGGTCCCAAGGGTTGGGCTGTTCGCCCATTAAAGCGGCACGCGAGCTGGGTTCAGAACGTCGTGAGACAGTTCGGTCCCTATCCGTCGCGGGCGCAGGAAATTTGAGAAGAGCTGTCCTTAGTACGAGAGGACCGGGATGGACCGACCTATGGTGTACCAGTTGTTTCGCCAGAAGCATAGCTGGGTAGCTAAGTCGGGACGGGATAAACGCTGAAAGCATCTAAGCGTGAAGCCTCCTTCAAGATGAGATTTCCCATAGCGTAAGCTAGTAAGACCCCTTGAAGACTACAAGGTTGATAGGTCAGAGGTGTAAGTGAGGCAACATATTTAGCTGACTGATACTAATAGGTCGAGGGCTTGACCAATAAATAATTGTTATATACAATTTATGTGTAATTTTGAAAGAATAATCTTTCAGAATAATCTGGTGATGATGGCATGGAAGTAACACTCTTACACATTCCGAACAGGAAAGTTAAGATCCATAGC
>NZ_JAMQIF010000027.1:118888-139010 GCF_023845855.1 Clostridium sp. ZBS2 | reverse complement strand
TGAGACAAGCAGTAAATGTGAATTAAAAGAGGAAGCTCGACTCCTATATGTTCGCTGAGTAAGTTCGATGGACAGAATATAAAATTCTGATTCTCACTTAACTATTCTCAAAGTCTAATTACAATGCCACTGTACCTATTGCATATATCAACAAATATTTGAAACATAGTTGATAAAAAATAAAGTCCATGATTCTAACATAACATTTAGAAAACATGAACTTTTTATTTTAATTTCTTATTATTATGTAAGCCATATAACTTATGTATAATCCTACTAATAAAAATCCTTCAATTCTTGTTAATTTTTTTTCTTTTGCTTTGTTAAAGAAAACTAATCCTACCAGTAATAAGTTAATAACTATTAAGTAAATAAAATCCGTTATTAAAACTTGTGAAACATGAATAGGGCTTATTAATGATGATAAACCTAGTATAAGCAATATATTAAATATATTTGAACCTAAGACATTACCCAGTGCTATATCATTTTCACCTTTTAATGCTGCTACAATAGATGTTACAAGTTCAGGAAGTGATGTACCAGCAGCTACTATAGTTAATCCAACTAACTTTTCACTCATTCCAAGCGAATACGCTATATTGGTAGCTGAATCTACAACTAGATTTCCTCCGATAACTATACCAGCAACACCTATTATCATAAATATTACTTTGTGTAAAATATTAACATTAACATTGAAATCTACTAAAGAGTTTTTCAATTCATTAGCATTTTCTTTTAGATCTTCATTAGGCATTTTTTTTGATTTCTTTATTAAAACTACAACATAAAATATGCATATTAAAATTAAGATAAATCCATCTAATCTAGATATTATATTAGTGTCAGACATAAACAAACTATCAAATGTAAATAAAAATAGTAATATAGTCACTAAAGTGTTTACTAAAAAGTCATTTTTTACTGTTGCTTTCTTAATTATAAGGGGTAAAACTATAGCAGTAGTCCCTAGTACCATAAGCGTATTAAAAATGTTAGATCCAATAACATTTCCAATTGCAATTTCATTACTGCCATTAAGACTTGAAATTAAGCTTACGGCAAGCTCTGGAGCGCTTGTCCCTATAGATACAATAGTAAGTCCTACTATAACTGCTGGTATTCCTAATTTTTTAGCTATTACTGAAGCACCATCTACAAAAATATCGGCGCCTTTTATTAATAAGACAAAGCCAATTAACAATATAATATAATTCATTCTTTTGTTCCTTTCTCTTCATATAAATAGTTATATTGTAATACATGCATCATTGATATATCAACATTTTATTTTTTTATAGATTTTAAATACATAAAAATTTTGTTTAAATACACACTGTTTTTAGTTATATAAAAAGTTATATTTATATAATAAATATAATTTCCTTTGACATAGAGGGTTTGTATCACTTAAACTATTTAAAGATGTTAATTTGGATAACTAAAATAAAACGCAAGTTACAGCGTTAAGTATAAATTGAATACTTAATAAATAAGGAAGGAGAAAGTTACTGAAAATCAGGTAACATTATAAAAGAACAAATTAAAATAAAGGTTATGTTTTAATTTAACTCTACATATTTTACATACCAATACATATTTAAAACATAGGCAAAAGCTTTTATAAATTTTCAGTAATTAAAGATAAATGAGCGTACTTATTGTAAAAGAAATGAATCATGGCTTTGGAGATAGAGCTATATTTGAAGATGTATCATTTAGATTATTAAAAGGAGAACACGTTGGACTTATTGGTGCTAATGGTGAAGGTAAATCAACTTTCATGAATATAGTAACAGGAAAACTTCAACCAGATGAAGGTAAAGTAAGTTGGTCAAATAATGTTAGAGTTGGATATATGGATCAACATGCAGCATTAACTAAAGGGCAAACTATAAGAGATGCATTAAGAGATGCATTTAAATATCTTTTTGATTTAGAAACTGAAATGAACTCATTATATGAAAAAATGGGTGATTGTACTGAAGATGAATTAAATAAAATGCTTGAAAGAACTGCTGTAATTCAAGATATGCTTGATCATAATGGATTCTATGTTATTGATCCAAAAGTAGAGGAAGTTGCAAAAGGTCTTGGTCTTTTAGATTTAGGACTTGATAGAGATGTAGATGATTTATCAGGAGGACAAAGAACTAAGATACTTTTAGGAAAATTATTATTAGAAACACCAGACATATTACTTTTAGATGAGCCTACTAACTACCTTGATGAGGAACATATAGAATGGCTTAAGAGATATCTGTTAAACTATGAAAATGCTTTTATATTAATTTCACATGATATTCCATTCTTAAATTCTGTAGTTAATTTAATTTATCATGTGGAGGATAGAAAATTAACTAGATACGTTGGAGATTATGATGAATTCCAAAGACTTTATGAAGAAAATAAGAGAAAGTTAGAAGCTGCATATGAAAAACAACAAAAAGAAATAGCGAGATTAGAAGATTTCGTTGCTAGAAATAAAGCTAATGTTGCTACTGCCAATATGGCTAAATCTAGACAAAAGAAATTAGATAAAATGGATGTAATTGAATTATCAAAAGAAAAACCAAAGCCAGAATTTAACTTTAAAGCTGCTAGAGCTTCAGGTAAAGTTATTTTTGAAACTAAAGATTTAGTTATAGGATATGATTCACCTCTTACAAAACCATTAAACTTATATATGGAAAGAGGACAAAAGATTGCACTAGTTGGAGCTAATGGACTTGGTAAATCAACACTTTTAAAAAGTTTACTTGGAATTGTAAAACCATTAAGTGGAGAAGCTAATTTAGGTGATTACCAATACATAGGGTACTTTGAACAAGAAGATAGAACTGATAATAGAAATACATGTATAGACGAAGTTTGGCAAGAATTCCCTGGATTTACTCAATATCAAATAAGAGCAGCACTTGCTAAATGTGGACTTACAACAAAACAATTAGAATCTCAAATAAGAGTTTTATCAGGTGGAGAAGCTGCAAAGGTTAGATTATGCAAAATATTAAATAATGAAACAAATATATTAATTTTAGACGAACCTACAAATCACTTAGATGTGGAAGCTAAAGAAGAATTAAAAAGAGCATTAAAAGAATATAAAGGTTCAATATTATTAGTATCCCATGAACCAGAATTCTATAGAGATGTTATTACTGAAGTTTGGAATTGTGAGGATTGGACTACTAAAATAGTATAATAATTTGACAATTTAAAGAATTAATACCTATAGTTGACAAAGCCTTATTAGCTATATATAATACAAGATGATATAATATAAATGTGAATTATTAAGAAGCTTTTTATGATGACTAATATAAGCTTAACTTGTTATGTAAATTAATTCGTTATAAGCCACATAGATTGATGCTATGTGGTTTTTTTATTCTTTAGGAATTTATATTACTAAAGAATTTGTGGATAACTTTAAGGAGGCTGTATTGTAAAAGTATGATGAGTACCCCTAAAGAATAAAAAATAATCATATGCCACACCATTATTCCTGCACTGTGTTTGGAAAGGGTGTATGGCTAAAAAAATCGACGGCTCTAAAGTCGCCTTGGCGATTTTGTTCTATATAAAAGTGGAAGAGGGATGTTTATGAGAAAAAATACAGATATTATTATTATTGGTTTTGCAATATTTTCAATGTTTTTTGGAGCAGGAAATTTAATATTTCCACCATATATAGGAATGGCCTCGGGGAATGGATGGGTGATAAGTTTCTTAGGATTTATCATTTCAGATGTTGGTATGATATTATTATCAATTAATGCAATTGCAAAGGCGGGTTCTTATCAAGCAATTTTAGGGAGAGCAGGCAAGAAATTTGGGTTTTGGTTAGAATTTATTATAATGCTTTGTCTAGGTCCAATTCTTATTATTCCGAGAACTGGTGCAACAACTTTAGAAATGAGTATTAATCCAGTATTTAATTCTGTTAATCCTATTATATTTTCAATTTTATTTTTTGGCTTGACACTTATTTTAACCGTAAAGCCAACTAAGGTTGTAGATGTTATAGGAAAATTTTTAACGCCTATGCTTTTAATTGCTTTAGCCATATTAATAGTAAAAGGAGTAGTTTCACCTTTAGGTAAACTAAGTAATGCTATTGACTTAGAAGTGTTATTTTCAAATGGACTTGCTCAAGGATATCAAACTATGGATGCGCTTGGGGCAGGAGGAATTGCTGCATTTATTATGGCAACATTTTTATCAAAAGGATATAAAGACAAAAATGAAATTGTAAAGCTTACTGCAAAAGCCTCTGTAGTTGCAGGGAGTGGACTTATAATAGTGTATGGTGGTTTAACATACTTAGGAGCTACTGTATCTAATGTGTATGATGCGAATATATCTCAAACTACATTATTAATTAGTATAACAAAACAATTATTAGGAGACAAAGGTGCAATTATATTAAGTTTAGTTGTTGCTTTTGCTTGTCTTACTACGTCAATAGGCTTAACATCTGTCACTGCTAAATATTTTGAAGATGTTACTAATAAAAAAATTAAATATGAAAATATAGTGGTATTTATTTGCGTGTTTAGTGCTATTATTTCTAATTTAGGTGTTAATAGAATAATATCTATAGCTGCGCCTATATTAACTGTACTTTATCCAGTAACTCTTGTATTAGTTTTAATGGCATCTTTTAAAAATAGATTTATTAAGAATTCTACTTATAAGGGTGCAGCATATGCAACTTTAGTTATAAGTATTATTACTGTTATTGATGGTTTAGGGGTTAAAATAAGTTTTATACATAGCCTTCCTTTTGCTAGTTTAGGATTCAATTGGATTATACCTGCAATAATAGGAGGTATTATTAGTAATATAATTAGTAGTTTCAATGAAAAAATCTTTAATAAAGTAGGATATGAGAAATTGAACATCAACAAAGATTAGAATAAGTATTTCACTTGCACTCTTCTTAGGGAGAGCAAGTGTTTTTTAGTCTTATATTATTTAAAACTAATTAAGAACATTTAATCCTAAATCTAATAGATTAGCAAATAATGATAATGTATTATTTGTTGGAATAACATTATTCTTAATGTCTAATAATTTCCCAAGACCATATTTAGTATATATACTAACAGTTGGGAAGTTATTTTCATCACCTAAATCACAAATTATATCAGTTTCATTCAAAATCACTGTATTACTATTATCACTAGGATTTACAAAGTTATAAAGCCTAGTTTTATAGTCATGTCTAAGAACTTTCACTCTATCATTTATTTCTATTTTATTATTTTTATTATTTATATCATATTTTGAAATAGATGAAGTTATATTATTAATTACAAAATAATTAACATTTCTTTTGTAATTAACTTTATCTTTAAATTCCAATAATCTTTCTAAATTTAATTTAAGATCTACTAATATCTCTTCCTTTTTTAAATTATTAAAGCCTTCTTTTATGTAAATTAAATTTTCATTATCACTTAATTCTTTATTTAATATATCCATACAATTTACATAAACATCTTCAAAATAATTAAATGGTAAGGCATATTTAATATTATTTAAAATAACATAAACTTTAAATTTAGCAGAAGAAGCATCACTTCTAAATGAGTAATTAACTTCAACTAATAACATTTCGTGTAAATTTTCTGTATAAAATGTTATTTTTTCAATGCCTTTATTATATTCTGAAGTGTAATTATTATTTTTAGATAAAGATTGAGTATGTTGGTTTATTATATAAGTGCCTTTAAAGCCAAGTCCATCAGCTGAAGCTACTCTTAGTGAGGTTTTTACTGATAGCTTTTTTAAATTAATATAAGGTCTGTTTTCACATAAGTTATTTTCTGATATTATTCGCATAGTTTATCTCCTTGAGTTAGTACCAATAAAGTATTAGTTTGTATTATGAATTATAACATATTTTAAGTGAAAAGTTGTGCTTATAATTTAGGGAATTATCTTAAAGATTTAAAGTCATCTAGTGATTATGAAAATATTTTTGGAATTACGGAAAAAGATTTAGAAAATAGATGGATTGAGTATATAAAATAAAACTATTCTATGGAGAACTAATTAGGATAAGATGAACAAAAAGGTTTCCTTAAGAGTATAATATAATAAAATTTTTTTGGAGGAAAACTATGCTAAGTAGTCAAAAGTATGTCACTTTATCATTAGAATTACATCTTTTTTTTGGACGAATTATGAAGGAACATTCTTTGTTTTTAGAGGCGGGATTTACACCTAAAAACACTAAATTTTCTAAGGAAGCTGAAAATTATAAAATGGAGTTTGAAAAGCTTTTATTAGATACAGTTAAGCTAAGCGATGGAAGAGTTAGAGAATTTGTAATAGATTCTGGAGAAATTTTTACTGATTATACTTTAAGTACAGAAAAAAAGACACAGTATTATACAGGAATAAATATAAATTCTAAGATAACCGAAATGGAGAAAGAATTGAAGTGTGAAAATAAAAAACATATTGATAGTAGAACAGTAAATTGTGTGAAAAAACTTAATAATAGGGCTATAAAGTTACTTAATGGTCTTATAGACTTTAAAATGAAAGTATTAGAAAAAATGTTGAATTGTGAATTATTTACATTAAATTATCCTTTACTTATTCAACATATAATACATGAAGCTAAGTTATATCATTCATATATATGTGCGCTTGAGAATGAAGAGGATATTGGTAAAGGGGATATTGGAGAAGTTCAATTGTTTTGGGATCAGATTATGATGGAACATGCTTTGTTTATTAGAGGATTACTTGATCCTAGCGAGGATGAATTAATAAACACTTCAAGTAAGTTTGCAAAAGAATATAGTGATTTAATTGAAAAATCAGGAAATATAACTGATATGTCAATGAGCACATGCATAAATGATACATTATTAGAAACAATTAGATTAAGAGATTTTAAGAAAGCAGGTACGGAAGGGATAATTGAATGTAAAATAAAATCTATAATATTACCACTTCTTGCTGATCATGTACTAAGAGAAGCTAATCATTATATAAGAATTTTAAAGAATCATAAAAACTAACTATCCATGGAATATAAATGTTGAGAATTCTAAATAGCATAATTATTAAAAAGAGTTAGTATTAAAACTAGCTCTATTTTTATTATAATAGCTCCTTATTTTTTTTATTTTAAATATATTCCAATAATAGAAAGGAATAAGGATAGATTATGTAAAAAATATTACTAAATAATGAATATGAGACTATAAAATAAAGAAATTGTATGTAAAAAACAAACTCTTATAATAACTATAAGAGTTTGTTTTTTTATGGTTGCGGGAGCAGGACTTGAACCTACGACCTTTGGGTTATGAGCCCAACGAGCTACCAGCTGCTCCATCCCGCGATATTATATTTTGTAAGTCGCCTTAGCTAACTTATGTACTTAGTATACCTTTATTAATATATGATGTCAAAGAAGAATAATGTCATATTATGACTTGAAAGTTAATGAGGTCTCTTAGGGTAGTAGATTACATCAAATGCTATGATATGCTCCAGATATAAAAATATGATTTTTAATTTTATATTAAATATAATTATATAGTAGTATTTAAATAATAAGTATTGTTTGGGGGAAGAATTATGAGTAATGAACACAGTAGCATAAATAAAATGTGAAAAGAATATTTGAACTTAATTCGAGAAATGGACATATTGATTTTTTTAATAGGGAATTAAAAGATTTTAATAAGGAATTTGCAGAAGATATGTTGGTAGTTTGTGAAGAATTTGAAGTAATTTATAATTAAAAGAAAAAAATAGTTGATAAATTTGGTCGGAGAACTTATAATTTAATATAATAATAATTTAACATACTAAAATATGCTAAATTATAAGAAAACTTTGTAAAAAAATATTGGGGTGATAAAATGAATTTTGAACACATAAGCAGAGAAGATAATGAAATTTATGCTTTAATTGAAAAAGAATTAGAAAGACAACAAAATGGAATTGAGTTAATAGCTTCAGAAAATGTCGCAAGTGAAGCTGTAATGGAGGCTATGGGTTCCTATTTAACAAATAAATATGCTGAAGGATATCCAGGTAAGAGATACTATGGTGGATGTTATGTAGTAGATGGCGTTGAAGAAATAGCACGTGAAAGAGCTAAGGAGTTATTTGGAGCAGAACATGCAAATGTTCAACCACATTCTGGTTCACAAGCTAATATGGCTGTTTATTTTACAATTTTAGAACATGGGGATACTGTATTAGGTATGGATTTAAGCCATGGAGGTCATTTAACTCATGGTTCACCAGTTAATTTTTCAGGAAAATTATTTAACTTTGTATCATATGGAGTAGATAAGGATACTGAAGAAATAAATTATGATGTAGTAAGAGAATTGGCTATAAAGCACAAACCTAAGTTAATAGTTGCAGGTGCAAGTGCATATTCAAGAATAATAGATTTTAAGAAGTTTAGAGAAATTTGTGATGAAATTGGAGCATACTTAATGGTTGATATGGCTCATATTGCTGGACTTGTAGCAGCAGGATTACATCCATCACCAGTACCATATGCAGATTTCGTTACATCTACAACACATAAAACTTTAAGAGGTCCAAGAGGCGGATTAATACTTTGTAAGGAAAAATACGCTAAGGACTTAGATAAAAATATATTCCCAGGAATGCAAGGCGGTCCATTAATGCATATTATAGCAGCGAAAGCAGTATGCTTTAAGGAAGCTTTAGATCCAAGTTTTAAAGAATATATGGCAAGCGTTGTAGAAAACTGTAAAGAGCTAGGTGAACAACTAGTAAAAAGAGGATTTAAGCTAGTATCTAATGGAACAGATAATCATTTAATTCTTGTAGATTTAAATAACAAAGATATTACAGGAAAAGATGCTGAAAAATTATTAGATGAAGTAGGAATTACTCTTAACAAAAATACAGTACCAAATGAAACTAGAAGTCCTTTTGTAACTTCAGGAGTTAGAATAGGTACAGCTGCTATTACAACTAGAGGATTTGAAAGAAAAGATATGGAAGAAATAGCAGATATAATCAATGAAACAATAATTAATAGAGATAAAGACTTAGAACAATATAAGCAAAGAGTAAAAGCTTTATGTGAAAAGTATCCTCTATATAAATAATAATTGAATTTAATTATTTAAGATAAGCTGTCTCAAAATAGAAATATAATTTCTGTTTTGAACAGCTTTTTTTCATGTAAGGCTGTGTTTTAGTAGAGTGTTGATATATACATAAGCAAAATGGACTGAGTAATTGAACTTAGGAATGCTAAGATGAGTATAGTCCAATTACAATGCCACTTTACCTATTATATATATCAACACATATTTAAAACAGAACCTTATATAATTAACCACACATTTAATAAATGCATATAATAGATAGAATTAATTTTAAATAGGGTTTTATAATGAATGGTAAATTTATTAAGAGAATATCAAAAGATAGTCCAGTATTAGAATTTGATAAAAATTCTAAAATAGTTTTTATAAGCGATATGCATAGAGGTGATGGTGGAAATGCGGATTCATTAAGGCCTAATAAAAATATATACAAAGCAGCTCTTGGATATTATTTGAAGGATGACTTTAACTTAATTGAAATAGGTGATGGGGATGAATTATGGAAAAATAAGAATTGCATAGATATAGCTTATAATTATGATGATATATTTAAAATATTAAATAAATTTAATGCTAAAAAAAGATTATATTTACTTTATGGTAATCATGATATGGTAAAAGCTAAACCTAATTTTATACCTAAGCAAGAAAAATTACTTGCTCAAATAGGATATAATTTTGGTAAAGAGTTAGTTAAACTTTATAATAATATACAATTTCATGAAGGCCTTGTTTTGAGATATACTCCAACGAACAAAGATATATTAGTTTTTCATGGTCATCAAGTAGATTTTATGAATTGTGAGTTATGGAAAATAAGTAGATTTTTAGTTAGATATGTTTGGAGAATATTAGAAGGCTTTGCAGGCTTTAAGGCTCCAGTGAGTCCGGCTAACAACTATGGAAAAGGAAGTAAAATTGATGAAATTTTAGAGAGAACAGCAAGAAAAGAAAAAAGAATGCTTATTTGTGGACATACCCATCATGATGTTTTTCCAGAAGCGGGAAAGGGTCTTTATTTTAATGATGGATGTTGTGTATTTCCGTCAACAATAACTACAATTGAAATAGTAGAGGGTCAAATATATTTGATAAAATGGAGTGTAGAAGTTGATGAAAAAAATAGTTTATATATAAAGAGAAGCATAATAGGGGGACCAGAGAAAATTGAAAAATATTTAGATTATGCAAAAAGATTATAAAATGAAATAAATTTTGGAGGAAAAATAAATGAATTTTATTGATTTACATTGTGATACTGCAAGTAAAATATACTATGATAAATTAAACATAAAAAATGATGTTTGTAAGGTTACTTTAGATAAATTAAAAAAAGGAGAGGCTTTAGCACAAGTATTTGCTTTTTTTATAGATCAAGACATTACTAAAACTCCTTTTGAAGAGTTTTTAAAGCTTTATAATAACTTTAAACTTGAATTAGATAACAATTCAAATAAAATAGAAATTGTAACTAATATAAAAGAGTTAGATGAATGTAATAGAAAAAATAAAATAGGAGCATTTTTATCTATAGAAGAAGGGGAAGTAATAGAAGGTGATGTTGAAAAGTTAAGAGAAGTTTATAGAATGGGAATTAGAATAATTACAATCACTTGGAATTATGAAAATAAGCTTGGATACCCAAATGCAAACTATATTTTTAAAGAAAATGGATTAACATCTTTAGGTAAAGATATATTACAAGAGATGGAGATTTTAGGTATTATACCAGATGTATCGCATTTATCTGATGGTGGATTTTATGATTTGGTTAAATTATGTAAGAAACCTTTTATAGCATCACACTCTAATTCACGTGCAATAACTAATCATCCTAGAAATCTTACTGATGAAATGATAAAATTATTGTCAGATAAAGGTGGAGTAATGGGAATAAATTTTTGCTCTAGTTTTTTAGGCAATGAAGAAATATCTTCTATAGAAGAAATGCTAACGCATATAAAGCATATAAGAAATATTGGAGGAATCGATGTTATAGCTCTTGGTAGTGATTTTGATGGAATAGATAATGAGGTTGAAATACAAAATTGCTCAGAGTTTTATAAGCTATATGATGTGCTTAAGAAAAATGGATTTACAGAAAATGATGTAGAAAAAATCTTCTACAAAAATGTTAAAAGAGTTTTTAATGAGGTGTTAAAATAGACTTTATATTAGAAGATGTTTTGGGAAGGTGTGAATAGATGTATAAGTAAAATTGAGTAGATTATAGTAATTAAATCTAAGAATATTAAAATTGCAAAACTATTTTACTTACTGATTATATTACACATATTAAAAATATAGGGCTATAATTAAAATACGATTGAATAAATTGATAATTTTAAAAATAATATACTGAGTATTAAAATAGATAAGATGAGGAGAAAAAACGTGGGAAAATTAGTTGGGAAAATAGCAATCGTGACTGGTTCTTCAAGAGGGATTGGAAGGGGAATTGCTGTAGAATTGGCAAAAGAAGGCGCAAGCGTTATTATAAATTATTCTAAAGATGATGATGGTGCAAATGAAACACTGCAAGAAATAAAAGATGTTAGTGGATATGGTGCAGTATATAAGTGTGATATATCTTCTTATGAAGAAAGTGAAAAGTTAGTACAACATACTATAGAGAAGTTTGGGAAAGTAGATATATTAATTAATAATGCAGGAAAAAGTAATATAGGATTATTTATGGATTTAACTAAGGAAGATATTGATAATTTATTAAATACAAATTTAATAGGAGCTATGTATTTAACGAAACATGTTATTAAAGATATGATATCAAGACAATATGGATCAATCGTAAATATTTCATCTATGTGGGGGGAAGTGGGAGCTTCGTGTGAAGTGGTTTATTCTACTACAAAAGGTGGAATAAATCTATTTACGAAATCCTTAGCAAAAGAAGTAGCAGCATCTAATATAAGGGTAAATTGTGTTGCACCAGGAGTTATAGATACACAAATGAATGCTTTTTTACAAGGTGATGATAAAAAAGCATTAGAGGAAGAAATTCCAATGATGAGATTTGGAAATGCAAATGAAATTGGAAAAATAGTTTCATTTTTATGTAGTGATGATTCTTCTTATATAACAGGTCAAATTATAAGAGCTGATGGTGGATATATTTAAATAATGGGCTGTGTTTTAAAAGTGCATTGATATATGCATAAGTAAAGTGGACTAAGTAATTGAACTTAGGAATACTAAAATGATAAATACTGGAAAGTATAAATTAAATAGTATAAAAAGCAAGGTAGATAAAAATATTTTAATTAATATTTTTTTAGGATACCTTGCTTTTTATTTTAATTTTACTTTTTTAAAAGTAAGCTTCTTTACTTTAAAAGTTTTATGCTATAATATTAAAACTTGTTTAAAATATAGTATAAATTAAAAATCTATTTAACTTCGTATATCCATCCTTCAGGAGCTTCTACATCACCTGTTTGGATTCCAGAAAGTATTTCATATAATTTCTTTATTGTAGGTCCAACTTCAGTTTCGCTATGGAACACAAATCTCTTTCTGTTATAATCTATAGCCCCAATTGGAGTTATTACAGCAGCAGTACCACAAGCACCAGCTTCTGCAAATTCATCTAATTGATCAACAAAAACTTCTCTTTCATATACTGGCATATTTAAATAATGTTCAGCTATATAAAGTAAAGAATATTTTGTTATACTAGGTAATATTGATGAAGATTTAGGTGTTACAAATTCATTATTTTTAGTTATTCCTATAAAGTTTGCAGCCCCAACTTCATCGATTTTTGTGTGGGTAGTAGGATCTAAATAAATACAATCTGCATATCCAGCATCGGTAGCTTTTTTATGAGCTTCAAGAGAGGCTGCATAATTACCACCAACTTTTTGTTTTCCAGTACCGTGTGGAGCGGCTCTATCAAATTCATCTTGAACGATAAAGTTACAAGGTTTTAATCCACCAGAGAAGTAAGGTCCTACTGGCATACAAAATACTGTAAAAATATATTCAGATGCTGGCTTTACGCCGATATTATCTCCAACTCCCATTATAACAGGTCTAATATATAAAGTTGCACCAGTACCGTATGGTGGAACAAAATGTTCGTTAGCTTTAACAACTTGCATACATGCGTCTATAAATTTTTCTTCAGGAATATTTGGCATAAGAAGTTTATCACAACTTTCATTCATACGAGCAGCATTTCTATTAGGTCTGAATAATTGTATTTTCCCTTCTTTTGTTGTATAAGCTTTTAATCCTTCAAAAGAACTTTGACCATAATGAAGAACAGTAGAAGCTTCACTCATTTTAAGCATATTATCTTCTACAAGCTTACCATCATCCCATTTACCATCTTTCCAAGTTGAAATATAACGATAATCTGTTTTTATGTAACTAAATCCTAGTTTACCCCAATCCATATCAACTTTTTTCCCCATTGTACATTCCTCCATATCTATAGGCTTATTGCCTTTATTTAATACATTTTATTCTAACACTACTAAAACAAAATTTCTATAGTTAAGCATAAAAAGTCTCTATTTATTACTAGATTAATAACATAATTATAAAAATATTGATTAATTTATAATTATTTCCAAGGTTCTGCATCTGAAGGCATTCTCCAATCTCCTCTAGGACTTAAAGAGATACTTCCCACCTTTGGACCATCTGGTAAAGCGCTTCTTTTAAATTGTTGAGTGAAAAATTTCCACATAAATTTATTAAGCCATTTTTCAATTTCTTCATCACTATAATCATCTTTAAATGCTTCTTTAGCCAAAAATAAAATTCTATCTTTTGATGATCCATGCTTTATAAAGTTATATAGGAAGAAATCATGAAGTTCGTAAGGTCCTACTATATCTTCAGTCTTTTGCGAAATTTCTCCATTTGCATCTTTAGGAAGTAATTCTGGACTTACAGGAGTATCTAAGATATCAATAAGTGTTTTACTAACTTCTGCGTTAGATTCCTTTTCAGCAACATATCTAACCAAATATCTAACTAATGTTTTTGGTATAGATGGATTTACTGAATACATTGACATGTGATCACCGTTATAAGTACACCATCCAAGGGCTAGCTCGGATAAATCACCAGTTCCTATTAAAAGACCTTGTTCTTTATTAGCTAAATCCATTAAAATTTGAGTTCTTTCTCTTGCTTGAACATTTTCATAAGTAACGTCATGAATATTTTTATCATGTCCTATGTCTTTAAAATGTTGAAGAGAAGCATCTACTATATTTATTTCCCTTAAATCACAATTTAATTCTTTGCATAAAGTTAATGCATTGTTATAAGTTCTATTTGTTGTTCCAAAACCAGGCATTGTTATAGTAACTATATTACTTTTATCTAAGTTAAGTAGTTCGAATGTTTTAACTATAACAAGAAGTGCAAGGGTAGAGTCTAATCCTCCAGATATTCCAATTACAGCTTTTTTAGAACTTGTATGTTCAAATCTTTTAGCTAAAGCAGCACTTTGGATATTAAATATTTCCTTACATCTTTCTTCACGCTCTATTTTAGATGATGGTACAAATGGATGTTTATCTATAAATCTGTCAAAGTGACTAATATTAGTACAGCCAAATTTAAAGTTTATTATATGAGGTTTTTTTCCTGTGAATTTAGTAGCATCTCTAAAGCTAAGGTTTTTTAGTCTTTCAGATTTAAGTTTAAAAATATCTACACAAGAGTAAATAACTTCATTTTCTCTTTGGAATCTTTCATTTTCTTTTAAAATAGAACCATTTTCACTTATCATTAAATGTCCACTGAATAATAAATCTGTAGAGGATTCATGCACTCCGGCAGAAGAATATACATAACTACAAAGACATCTAGCACTTTGATTTGAAACAAGACTTTTTCTATAATCTTTTTTGCTTACTAATTCATTTGAAGCAGATAAATTTCCTATTATATGTGCACCTAATAAAGAGAGGTATGAACTAGGAGGTATAGTTACCCATAAGTCTTCACATATTTCAACTCCGAAATTAGCTATTTGAGAAGAAAAGATGAGATTTGTTCCGAAAGGTACATTTTTTTGAATAGGTAAATCTATTTCTTGCGTTTCTAAAGAAAGTCCTTCTGTAAACCATCTTTTTTCATAAAATTCACTATAGTTGGGTATATATGATTTAGGAACTATACCTAATATTTTACCTTTGAAAAGCAAATAGGCACAATTATAAAGCACACTATTTATAAGTAGTGGTGCTCCAAGCGCAATTAACATATCACAATTTTCTGTAGCATTTAATATTTGATTTATTCCAGTTATTGATTTGTTTAATAAAGTATCATTTAAGAATAAATCTCCACATGTATATGAAGTTACACAAAGTTCTGGAAAAACTATAAATTTACTATTATTACTTTTAGCATCATCTATACATTTCAAAATATTAGATATATTATAATTGATATCTCCAACTTTAGTTTTTGGACATGCGGATGCAATTTTTATAAAATCCATATTAGATCAACTCCAATTTTTTTAGTATATGCTTTTAGTATAACCAAATAGCATTTGTATATATAATCATAATATGCTGAAAATTATATAAAATCAATTGGAATATGTTCGATAATAGTATATATGGTATTTTAAAGAAAAGTAAGGGATGGTAAATAATTGTTTAAAAGATAAGAAATATGTTGTAATAAAGTAATTAATACTGTATAATAGAGTTATCTTAAATAATTAATTGTTGCATATTAATTAATGGTATACTAATATTAAGAAATTTAGGAAATAAAAGAAAAGGGGTGAAGGTGATGGGAAGTATAATCTTCTGGATTGTGATTGCGGTTGCAGCATTTGTGATTGATGTTTTTACCAGCAGTTTTTTATTTGTATGGTTTTCCATAGGAGCACTTACAGCAATTTTTGCAGCTGGATTGAAAGCTACTTTTTTGTTGCAAGTAATAATATTTTTAATAGTAGGAATAATATCAATATCAATAGGATATCCATGGATAAGAAAGAAATATAAAAACTCAGAACATAGAATACCGCTTATGGAAGAGACATATATAGGCAAAGTTATAACAGCAGAAGAAAATATAGACCAAAAAGCAACCTTAAAAATCAATGGAATATATTGGACTGTAGTTAATGAAGGGCAGAATATTCAGGCAGGCGAAAGGTTCATTATTACAAGCATTGATGGCACAAAATTTAAAATTAAAAAGTTAGAGGGGGAAAATAAAAATGTTTAGACTTATAGGAACACCACTAATATTAATATTTATAATATTTACAATATTTTCGTCAATAAAAGTAGTAAATACAGGGTATTTATGTATTGTAGAAAGATTTGGACAATTCAGTAGAGTATTGGAACCGGGATGGCATTTCTTAATACCTTTTGTTGATTTTGTTAGAAGAAAAGTTTCAACAAAACAACAAATTTTAGATGTACCACCACAATCAGTTATTACTAAAGACAATGTAAAAATTTCAGTTGATAACGTAATATTCTTTAAAATGTTAAATGCTAAAGACGCAGTATACAACATAGAGGATTACACAGCAGGTATAGTTTATTCAGCAACAACAAACATAAGAAATATTTTAGGTAATATGAGTTTAGATGAAATATTAAGTGGTAGAGATTCAATAAATCAAAACCTTTTAAGTATAATAGATGAAGTTACTGATGCATATGGTATAAAGATTTTAAGTGTTGAAATAAAGAATATTATACCACCTGCTGAAATTCAACAAGCTATGGAAAAGCAAATGAGAGCTGAAAGAGACAAGAGAGCTATGATACTTCAAGCAGAAGGTCTTAGACAATCTCAAATAGAAAAGGCAGAAGGAGAAAAGCAATCTCAAATACTTAAAGCTGAAGCAGAAAAAGAAGCTAATATTAGAAGAGCAGAAGGATTAAAGGAATCTCAATTACTTGAAGCAGAAGGTAAAGCTAAAGCTATTGAACAAATAGCCATTGCAGAATCAGAAGCTATAAGAAAAGTTAATACTGCGATTATTGATTCTGGTACTAATGAAACAGTCATTGCTTTAAAGCAAGTTGAAGCGCTTAAAGAAATGGCGTTAAATCCAGCAAATAAGCTTATATTACCAAATGAAACTTTATCATCACTTGGAAGTATAGCTGCAATTGCAGATACATTAAAAGATTTCTCAAAAAAGAAGAATGATTAAAAATTTATAGAATTAATTTTAGGCATATTAGGTTTGTAACCTAATATGCCTTTTTGGTTACATAAAATTTGAGCAAATATAAGTTCGGAGAGATTTAATTTAGAATTTAATGAGGAAAGTGGGGCGTTGAAGAAAAAGATATAAGTTTTCAGATATAGAATATATACTTTAGATTTTAATGTGAATTATTTTATATAATAAAATTCAATTGTGTCAAAAGTATGTAAAATGAATAAGTGAATTGTAGTTTATTCATAAAATTGCAAAAAATATTATATACTATTATAAAATTTAATATGATATAAGTAGATAAACTCACAAATATATGGACAATCTTTGAACTGTAGAATATAATATAAATATAACAAATGCAAGAAAATAATTTTATAATTCATTTTCAAATGATTGGGGGGACTTTATGAAAAATAAATTAGGTTTGACTACAAAGGTATTTATTGCGTTAATACTTGGAGCAATCTGTGGTATAATTTTATATAACTTTGTTCCAAAAGGAACGATTAGAGATGTTATCTTAATTGATGGGGTATTTAAGATATTAGGAAAAGGATTCTTAAGGGCAATGCAAATGCTTGTAGTACCGTTGGTGTTTTGTTCACTAGTATGTGGTAGTTTAGCAATAGGTGATACTAAGAAGCTTGGAAAAGTTGGTATAAAGACAATGGCATTTTATATAGCTACTACAGCAATTGCTGTAACTATAGCTATTAGTGTTGGAAAACTTATAAATCCTGGAATAGGTCTTGATATGTCTAGTATTCAAATAACTGAACCAACTATAGCTGAAAGTAAAGCATTTTCTGATGTGATTTTAGATATAATTCCAATAAATCCAATAAATGCATTAGCAGAAGGAAATATGCTTCAAATAATATTTTTTGCGATGATGGTAGGAATTATTTTAGCTACTTTAGGGAAAAAAACAGAAATAGTAGCTGATTTCTTTAAGGCAAGTAATGAAATAATGATGAAAATGACAATGATAGTTATGGAAGTTGCACCTATAGGAGTTTTTTGCTTGATAGCAACTACATTTGCAACTATTGGATGGGATGCATTCACGCCTATGTTAAAGTATATGAGTGCTGTTTTCTTAGCTTTAGCATTACAATGTTTAGGAACATATATGATAATGCTAAAAGGATTTTCTAATCTTAGCCCTATAAAGTTTCTTAAGAAATTTGCACCAGTAATGAGTTTCGCATTTTCTACGGCAACATCAAATGCGACTATTCCTTTATCAATAGATACACTGAGTAAAAAGATTGGTGTATCTAAGAAAATTTCATCTTTTACTATACCGTTAGGAGCAACTATAAATATGGATGGAACAGCAATAATGCAAGGAGTTGCTGTTGTATTTGTAGCACAAGCATTTGGAATAAATCTTGGTATAAATGACTATATAACAGTAATACTTACTGCAACATTAGCATCTATAGGAACAGCAGGAGTGCCAGGTGTTGGACTTATTACATTATCAATGGTATTTAATTCAGTAAATTTACCTGTAGAAGGTATAGCTTTAATCATGGGCATAGATAGAATATTAGATATGACTAGAACTGCTGTTAATATTACAGGTGATGCTATTTGTACAACCATAGTAGCAAAACAAGAAGGTGAATTTAATGAAGAAATATTTGAAAATGAAGACGAAGTTATAGATGAAAATATTATAGAAGCTTTATAAATATATGTTAAAATAAAGTATCTCTAAATGATTATGAAATCATTTTGAGGTGCTTGTTTTTATTTTTTTTAGTACTGATTAGTCTAAAAACATTGAATAAAAGATACAAAAGTATTAAAATATGATACATAAGTAAAATACATATGAAAATTATAAGTTTTTGTTTGAGGTGAATAAATGAAAAAAAGAAATTTAATAATATCTATGGGTTTAATTTTTATTTTGGGATTTAGTCTAATAGGGTGTAATTTACAGGATGATTATGTTTTGACTGTAAAACAATCAGAAGATGAAACACCATCTTCAGAAAAGGTTGATGATATATTTGATTCAGATGACATTCAAGAATTAAAAGACAAATTAAGAGATACTCCATCTGAAATAGCAGATAAAATGGACGAGTTTGATGAAGACAAAGAAAGAATGATGAAAGAATTCGCAGATAAAGCTGATGAATTAACAGATAAATTGAATCAAGCCGATCTAGAAGGTAAAAGTGAAGACTTAAAGGATAAATTCGATGAAATAACAGACAAATTAGACGAACTTAAAGATAATGTTGATGAAGCTAAAGATAAAATTGAAGATAAAAAAGATGAGGACATTATTGATAAAACAGAGGTGACAGATTTAAAAGATCAATTTGAATTACAAATTGAAAATTTACAAAATGCACTTGATAGATTTGGAAAGAAATAAAAACATAAATGTTATGTTTTGGTAGTACATTTATATAAAACAGAGCTAATAATGAAAAACAGGGTATAAGAAAGTATATTTTATTTTCTTATACCCTTGTTTTTATAAGTATTTTAAAAAGTTAACAAGTAAATAGTACTAACTATAAGAGACTAAATTTTTATTATATATAAATAAGGATTAATTTTATTATGCCCCTATTTTATTTAATTCATACTTATTTTTGTGATTAATATTTTCTAAAACATTTAAATTTTTCTGAAAACCAACAATGAAAAAATTAAAATTAGGATATGTTTTAAATGCGTGTTGATATATGCAATAGGTAAAGTGGCATTGTAATTGGACTTTGAGAATTCTTAATGAATATTGTCACATTTACTGCTTGTCTCA
>NZ_JAMQIF010000027.1:0-118832 GCF_023845855.1 Clostridium sp. ZBS2 | reverse complement strand
TTTGCTTATGCATATATCAATACTCTGCTAAAACATGGCTTAAAATTAGAATGTAGACAAAAATTAAATTGAAAAAGGCACTTGATTTTATCGCTTTACTATGATAAAGTAATAAATAACAGAAGCGATTGAGGGGGATATTTATGAATAAATTATTTAAAAAATTATTAATAGTATCATGTGTTGCTGTTATTGGGGTGAATTTAGTAGCATGTAAAAGCAATAAACAAGAAAGCGTATCTAGCAAAGATGAGATAATAATAGGGATGGATGATACTTTTGTTCCAATGGGATTTAAAAATGGAAGTGGAGAAACAGTAGGTTTTGACGTGGATCTTGCTAAGGCAGTAGGAGAAAAACTTAATAAAGAAGTTAAATTTCAATCAATTGATTGGAGTATGAAAGAATCAGAACTTAACAATGGAAATATAGATTTAATTTGGAATGGATACTCAATAACTGATGAAAGAAAAGAGAATGTAGAATTTTCTAAGGTTTATTTAAAGAATAGACAAGTTATTATAACATTAGCAGATTCTAAAATTAACAGTAAAAATGATTTAGCTAATGCTAAGGTAGGAGCCCAAAATCAATCAAGTGCGGTGGATGCTATAAAAGCAGATGGTGATATGATAAGTAAGTTTGACGGAGGCAATGTAGTCACATTTGAAACTAATAATGATGCATTGATGGATTTAGAAGCAGGAAGAATAGATGTAGTTGTGGCTGATGAAATATTAGCTAAATATTATACAAATGAAAGAGGAAAAGAAAAATATAAAATATTAAATGATGATTTTGGAGTGGAAGATTATGCTGTTGGAATAAGAAAAGGAGATACATCATTTGTTGAAGAATTTAATGAAGCTTTAAATTCTGTGATAAAAGATGGTACAGGCTCAAAAATATCAGAAAAATGGTTTGGTGAAGACATAATAGCTAAATAAAGAAGGAGGAGTCACCTTGAATTATATATTATCACTAATGCCTCAAATATTAGAAGGCTTAAAAGTTACATTAGAAGTTTTTGTATTGACATTAATATTATCTATTCCTCTTGGAGTTGTTGTAGCACTAGCTAGAACATCAAAATTTCTAATACTAAGAAAATTAACAGGCATATATGTGCTTATAATGAGAGGAACTCCATTACTATTACAAATAGTTGTAATATTTTTTGGATTGCCAACTGTAGATATAACTTTTGATAGATTTACAGCAGCAATATTAGCATTTGTTTTAAATTATGCAGCGTATTTTGGAGAAATATTTAGAGCAGGAATGATATCAATTGATAGAGGTCAATATGAAGCGGCAGAAATGCTTGGATTAACACCTAAAGACACTTTTTTTAGAATAATATTACCACAAGCTATTAAAAGAGTTATTCCTCCAGTAGCTAATGAAATTACAACTTTAATAAAAGATACATCTTTAGTATATATAATAGGTTTAGATGAGTTGTTAAAAATAGCAAAGATAGCATCTAATAGGGATGTTACATTAATTCCATTAATATTAGCAGGAGTTGTCTATTTAATAGTCATAGGTATACTTAGTAAATTACTAGAGAAAGTAGAAAAGAAGTATGAATATTATAACTAGAGAGGACTGGTTTTAGATGCTAAGAATTAGTGATGTTGAAAAGAAATTTGGGAATACTGAAGTGTTAAAAGGAATCAATCTTAATATTGCACAAGGAGAAATACTAGTTATTGTTGGTCCGTCAGGCGGTGGAAAAACGACACTTCTTAGATGTGTTAATGCTTTAGAGCAGTGTGATAACGGAAAGATTGAAATTAATGGACGAGCAATTTGTGAAAATGGAAAATATGTTGATAAGAAAACTATGTCTGAGATAAGAAAAGATGTAGGACTAGTATTTCAAAACTTTAATTTATTTCCACATATGACTGTATTAGAAAACTTAATAGAAGCACCTAGAAAAGTACTTAAATTAAGCAAAGAAGATGCTATAAAGAAAGCAGAAGAAATTTTAGGCTTTTTAGGATTAGAAGAAAAAGCAAAAAATTATCCTTTTGAATTATCAGGAGGACAAAAACAAAGAGTTGCAATAGGAAGAGCTCTGGCGTTAGAACCCAAAGTTATGTGTTTTGATGAACCGACTTCAGCATTGGACCCAGGACTTACAGAAGAGGTAGCAAATTTAATAAAAAGTTTAAGTGAAAACGGAATGGCAATGATGATAATAACTCATGATATGGAATTTGCAAAAAGAGTCTCAGATAGGATAGTTTCAATGGATAAAGGCAAACTTATAGATGGTTTAATATTTGAATAATAAAATAAATTCACTTGAAATATTATAGTTCATATGATATTATTAAGTAGTAATATAATTCAAGATTTAATCATGCGTACTATACATTACCTCTTTTTCAGAGATTGGTCTAGTATTAAGGTTATAATCTATGAAGAGGAGGATTTTATAATGGAAGATAAGAAAATACTTTGTAAAGATTGCGGTAACGAATTTGTGTTCACAGTTGGGGAACAAGAATTCTACAAAGAAAAAGGATTTGATAACGAACCAGTAAGATGTCCTGATTGTAGAAGAGCAAGAAAACAACAAAGAAACAACAGAAATTTTGACAGATAGTAGAAACTAACAGCTACTAAAAAATGATTTCAAATCATTTTTTAGTAGCTTTTTTAATGTTTATTTAAATAAAATAAAATGGGGGAAAAAATTGAACATAATTATTGGAAAATTCAAATCTATAAAAAGATATATAAGCACTTTTTTTCTATGGGTTGTTGTTGCTGGAATTACGGGTCTATTAGGTGGTTTTATAGGTAGCTTTTTTCATCTTAGTGTTGAATATGCTACTAATTTTAGAATACAAAATGATTGGATAATATTTATGTTACCACTTGGTGGTACTCTTATAATATATTTGTATAAAGTATTCAAATTGGGAAGTGATATAGGGACAAATTTAGTCATAGATTCTATTCGAACAGATGGAAAAGTACCCTTTTCTATGTCTCCTCTTATATTTATAAGCACTGTAATAACTCATCTTTTTGGAGGATCAGCTGGTAGAGAAGGAGCAGCTTTGCAACTTGGAGGTAGTATTGGTTCACAAGTGGGAAAAATTTTGCATCTTGATGAAAAGGATATGCATTTAATTACTTTGTGCGGAATGAGTGGTGTTTTTTCTGCATTATTTGGGACACCATTAACAGCAACATTTTTTGCTATGGAAGTTATAAGTGTGGGGGTTATTTATTATTCTAGTTTTATTCCATGTATAGTTTCATCAATTGTTGCTTATAAAGTATCATTGTTTTTTGGCCTTGAACCAGTTCACTTTAATATAAACATTATTCCTAATATTTCAACAGAGAATATAATAAAAGTTGCAATTTTAGGTGCTTTATGTGCTTTAGTGAGTATTGTATTTTGTGAAACTCTACACAAAACTAATAAATCTTTAAGCAATATAATAAAAAATGACTATATTAGAATAGTTTGTGGTGGCTTAGCTATAGTTGCACTTACATTTATTGTTGGATGTAGAGATTATAATGGAGCGGGAATGGATATTATAGCTAATGCAATTAATGGACAGGCAAAACCAGAAGCATTTATTTTAAAGATTATTTTTACGGCTATTACTATAAGTGTTGGGTACAAAGGTGGAGAAATTGTCCCTACATTCTTTATTGGTGCCACATTTGGATGTGTAGTAGGAAAATTAATTGGTTTAGATCCAGGATTTGGAGCTGCAATTGGACTCGTAGCATTATTTTGTGGCGTAGTTAATACTCTTATTACTTCTGTGATATTAAGTATAGAACTTTTTGGTTCTGGTGCCCTTATTTTATTTGCAGTTGCTTGTGGTGTTAGCTATATGTTATCAGGGTATTTTAGTCTTTATAGTAGCCAAAAAATAGTTTATTCAAAACTTAAAGCTGAATTTATAAATAGAAGTGCTGAGTGATAAAAATGTTACTCAGCATTTTTTTTTTTTTTTATGAAAAATTATAAAATTTACGCAATAATGCATTGAACTTTGAATTATTTCTTTTGATATAGCAGATATATATATATATATATAAATAGTTACAAGAGAATGCTATGAATTTAAAGAAGTCATTAAGATATGATATTGAAATAATAACTAAGTGTGGAATAAAGGTTTTGGCAACGGTCAGTAGATTCATTAAAGATGAAGTTAACTCAAGAAGATTGGTATGAAATGTGGAGAAGTTCTACTGGAAAAGAAATCGATTAACAAATGTTCGTGTTATAAAAAGCTAAAATATACGTAAAAAAGAGGCTAATTTATTAAAAAACAATCTCTTTTTTTAATAATATTCTTAAAAACAAAAATATGAGTTGATTTTACACAATAAAAGTTGACATTGATAATTTTAAATGGTAATCTTTAATTAATGACACGAAAGTTAAACTTAACTTAATTAAAAATATTCGTAATTATAACAATTAATAAAATTATAAATCTCAAATTAATATTTTGGAGGAATTTTTAATGTTAAATATTAAGAGTATATTCGTTGAAAAGAAAAGCGGATTTGATGTAGAAGCTCAAGGCTTATTAAGAGATTTTAAAGAAAATTTAGGAGTAACTAATCTAGAAAGTGTAAGGCTTATAAATAAATATATTATTTCAGATATAAGTGAAGAGTACTATAAAAAAGCACTACATACTATTTTTTCAGAATTAACAGTTGATAATGTGTATGAATCAGAATTGCCTATTAATGAAGATGAAATAGCATTCGCAGTAGAATTTTTACCAGGACAATATGATCAGAGAGCAGATTCGGCTTCAGAATGTATATCATTATTGACTGAAGAAGATAAAGCTTATATAAAATCAGCTAAGATAATTATGTTAAAGGGAAATATTACGAAGGAAGAAATTTATAAAATAAAATTATATTATATAAACCCAGTCGATTCAAGAGAAGTGGATATAAATAGTAAAGACATTACATCAACTTCAAACATACCTAAAGATGTTCTTATATTAAATGGATTCATAGATAAAAATTTAGAAGAGTTACAAGAATTTCATTCAGATTATGGTCTTGCCATGAGTATTGAAGATCTTGTTATGATAAAAGACTATTTTAAAAAAGAAAATAGAGATCCATCAATCACTGAAATGAGGGTTATAGACACTTATTGGTCAGATCACTGTAGACATACTACCTTTTCTACAATATTAGAAAATATAGAGTTTGAAGATAATAAATATACTTCACCAATTAAGAAAAGTTATGAAAATTATATAAAATCAAGAGAATACGTGTATGGAGAAAAAGAAAAAAATAAAACTCTTATGGACATTGCAGTTATAGCAATGAAAGAACTTAGAAAAAGAGGAAAACTTGATGATTTAGATATATCAGAAGAAATAAATGCATGTTCTATTAATGTAAAAGTTGAAACTGATAAGGGATTAGAAGATTATCTAGTTATGTTTAAAAATGAAACTCATAACCATCCCACTGAGATTGAACCTTTTGGTGGAGCGGCAACTTGTTTAGGTGGAGCAATAAGAGATCCATTATCAGGTAGAACATACGTGTATCAAGCTATGAGAGTTACAGGTGCAGCAGATCCAACACTTCCAATTGAAAAAACTTTAAAAGGAAAACTTCCTCAAAGAACTATTACTTTAGGAGCAGCTCACGGATATAGTTCTTATGGTAATCAAATAGGTCTTGCAACTGGGCAAGTTCAAGAAATTTATCATCCTAATTATGCAGCAAAGAGAATGGAAGTTGGAGCAGTTATTGCAGCTGCACCAAAAGAAAATGTTGTTCGTGAAGAACCAAAGTTAGGTGATGTAATTATCTTACTTGGTGGAAGAACAGGTAGAGATGGAGTTGGTGGAGCAACAGGGTCATCAAAAGAACATACAGTAGATTCACTTAGTGAATGTGGAGCAGAAGTTCAAAAGGGGAATGCTCCCACTGAAAGAAAAATTCAAAGATTATTTAGAAATTCAAAAGTAGCTAAGATGATTAAAAGATGTAATGACTTTGGAGCTGGTGGAGTATCAGTTGCTATTGGAGAATTATGCAGAGGATTAGATATAGATTTAGATAAAGTTACAAAGAAGTATGAAGGATTAGATGGAACAGAACTTGCAGTTTCAGAATCACAAGAAAGAATGGCTGTAGTTGTAACAAAAGAAAATGCAGATGAATTTATTAAACTTTCAAATGAAGAAAATTTAGAAGCAACATTAGTAGCACATGTTACAGATACTGATAAGCTTAGATTATTCTGGAGAGGTAAAAAAATAGTAGATTTAGATAGAAGCTTTTTAGATACAAATGGGGCAAGTCAAAAAGTATCTGTTAAAGTTAGTGGACCAACTGAGTATCCATATGAAATTTCAGATGTTAATGTAAAAGATACATGGATAAATAACTTAAAAGATTTAAATATAACATCTCAAAAAGGATTAGTTGAGAGATTTGACTCAACTATTGGAGCAGGAACAGTAATTATGCCTTTTGGCGGTAAATATGCAAATACACCAGCTGAAGGAATGGCAGCTAAAATTCCAGTTCTTGGTGGAGAAAGTAAAGATGCAACAATAATGACATTTGGATTTAATCCATACTTAGGTACTTGGAGTCAATATCATATGGCATATTACTCAGTAATAGAATCAATAACAAAACTTTCAGCTATGGGTGGAGATTATAAAAAAGCTAAATTAACTTTTCAAGAGTATTTTGAGAAATTAGGTAAAGATAAAACAAGATGGGGTAAACCATTTTCAGCACTGCTTGGAGCTTATGAAGCACAAATGCAACTTGGAATTGCAGCAATTGGAGGAAAAGATTCAATGTCAGGAAGCTTTGGAGATTTAGATGTACCTCCAACATTAGTTTCATTTGCTGTTGGGGTTGAAAAAGCTAGTAAAATAATATCTCCAGAATTTAAGTGTGCAAATTCAAAATTAGTGTTACTTAAAACTGAAAAGTTAGAAGATGGCACTATAGATATGAATAAGTTTAAAAAGAATTTAGAGGTTCTTTATAAATTAATAGGCGAAGAGAAAGTTATTTCAGCATCTGCAGTTAAATTTGGAGGGGTTTCTGAATGTTTAACTAAGATGTCACTGGGGAATAGAATAAGTGCTGAATTTAATAATTTAACTAAGGATGAATTATTTGGACTTAATTATGGAAGCTTATTATTAGAAGTTAAATCAGACATGGATATATTTAAGGAATTTAAAGAATGTTTATATAAAGAAGTAGGAAAAACAATAGAAGGTTCAGTGTTAATATCTAGAGAATATGACTTAGAACTAGATATTAAAAATTTGGAGGAAATATATGAAGAAAAATTAAGTAGTATATTTAAGATAAAAACTGAAGATATTTCAGGAAAGGTAGAAACTGTTTTATATGATAAAAAAGAAGTTTCAGCCCCAGCTATTAAATTAGCTAAACCAAGAGTCGTAATTCCAGTTTTCCCAGGAAATAATTGTGAATATGACTGTAGAAGAGCTTTTGAAAAAGAGGGTGCTAAAGTATCAGAAGTAATATTTAGAAACATTACAAAAGAAGCATTAGTAGAATCCATAGAAAGACTTAAATCTGAAATAGATAAATCTCAAATAATTATGATTCCAGGAGGTTTTTCAGCAGGAGATGAACCAGATGGATCAGGTAAGTTTATAGCAACTGTATTTAGAAATGAGAAGATTAAAGAATCAGTAATGGAATTATTAAAGAATAGAGACGGATTAGCATTAGGTATTTGTAATGGCTTCCAAGCTTTAATTAAGTTAGGATTGGTACCTTATGGAGAAATTATTGATATAAAAGAAGATATGCCTACATTAACTTACAACAATATAAATAGACATATGTCTTCAATAGTTAGAACAAAGATAGTTTCAAACAAATCACCTTGGTTTAATGAAGTAAAGGTAGGAGATATACATTCAATAGCAATTTCACATGGAGAAGGAAGATTTGTTGCACCAGAAAGTTTAATAAAAGAATTAATAGCTAATGGTCAAGTAGCAACTCAATATGTGGATCTTCAAGGCGATGTGGCACTTAATATGCCATACAATCCAAATGGTTCTATGTATGGAATTGAAGGAATAACAAGCCTTGATGGAAGAGTGCTTGGTAAAATGGCTCATTCAGAAAGAATAGGTGAAGATTTATATAAAAATATTCCAGGAAACTTTGATCAAAAGATATTTAAATCAGGAGTTAATTATTTTAAATAAGAACGAAAGTTAAATATTTTAGTTGAATCATTTACTTAGAAAAGGATATAAATTTGGCACTAATAAATGTAAATTAAAAATATTTTGAGCATTGAGTTAATGAAGATTATAAAATGCCCAGAATTTAAGAATTTAAGAATTTAAGAATTTAAGAATTTAAGAATTTAAGAATTTAAGAATTTAAGAATTTAAGAATTTAAGAATTTAAGAATTTAAGAATTTAAGAATTTAAGAATTTAAGAATTTAAGAATTAGGAGGATTAACTATGAAGGTAGCAATATTTTTTGGAAGTAAATCAGATACAGAAGTTATGAAAGGAGCTGCTAATGCATTAAAGGAATTTAATGTTGATTATAAAGCATATATCCTTTCAGCACATAGAGTTCCAGAAAAATTAGAAGAAACTATAAAAATGGTTGAAAGTAAAGGCTGTGAAGTAATAATTGCTGGTGCAGGACTTGCAGCACATTTGCCAGGAGTTATTGCATCAAAAACAATACTACCGGTAATCGGAGTTCCTATAAATGCAGCGCTTAATGGATTAGATGCATTACTTTCAATAGTGCAAATGCCAAAGTCAATTCCAGTTGCAACTGTTGGAATAAATAATAGTTATAATGCAGGAATGCTAGCATTACAAATGTTAGCTTTAAAAGATGAGGATTTAAAAGAGAAATTAATTGAATTTAGAAATCATATGAAAAAGAATTTTATAGATGAAAATGGGGAAGGGGTAGAACTATAATGGAAAAATTAGAGATGTTATATGAAGGAAAAGCAAAACAAATATATGCAACAGATAAGGCAGATGAAGTAGTAATTTACTATAAAGATGATGCAACAGCATTTAATGGAGAAAAGAAAGGTCAAATTGCAGATAAAGGTGTAATGAATAATAAAATTACTTCAATCTTATTTGAACAATTAGAAAAACAAGGAATTAAAACTCACTTCATTAAGAAATTAAATGATAGAGAACAATTATGTAAAAAGGTTGAAATAGTTCCACTAGAAGTGATCGTAAGAAATGTTGCAGCTGGTAGCATGGCTAAAAGATTAGGCATTGAAGAAGGAACACCTCTTAAGACTACAGTATTTGAATTTTCTTATAAAGATGATGAATTAGGAGATCCATTAATTAATAGTTATCATGCAGTGGCAATTGGAGCTGCAACTTTTGAAGAAATAGACACCATTTTAGAGATGACAGCTAAAATTAATAACATATTAAAAGAAGCATTTGCAAAAGAAAATATTAACTTAATTGATTTTAAGATAGAATTTGGCAAATGCACAGATGGAACTATTGTTTTAGCAGATGAAATTTCACCTGATACATGTAGATTTTGGGATGCAACTACAGGAGAAAAATTAGATAAAGATAGATTTAGAAGAGATTTAGGTAATGTAGAAGATGCTTATATTGAAATCTTAAAGAGAATATCTAAATAATAGTTAATGAACAATGGCGATGAACTGTCAATTATCCATTAATTAAGTTAAGAAAGGAATATGTAGATGACGAATTCAGAGTTTGAATTAATTATGGATCCGAGCTTGGATAAATTTAAAGATGAATGTGGTGTTTTTGGAGTTTATACTAATAAGCCACTAGATGTTGCTTCCATGACTTATTATGGTCTTTATGCACTTCAACATAGAGGTCAAGAAAGTGCAGGAATTGCAGTAGCTGATGGAGAAAAAATAGAAATGCATAAGGGGCTAGGATTAATTACAGATGCATTTAAACATGAAGATTTAGAAAAGTTAAAAGGTCATATAGCTATAGGACATGTAAGATATTCAACAGCTGGTGGAAAAGGAATAGAAAATGCTCAACCAATACTTACTACTTCTAAAATAGGCTCAATTGCAATGGCTCATAATGGAAATTTAGTTAATGATGATGTTATAAGAGAATTACTTGAGGATGCTGGGCAAATTTTTCATACATCAAGTGACTCTGAAGTAATAGCTTGTCTTATAGCAAGAAGTGCAAAAAAAGGTCTTACAAAGGCTGTAGTTGATGCAATATCTGCTATAAGAGGGTCATTTGCATTAACAATTATGTCAACAGATAAATTAATAGGGGCTAGAGATCCTCATGGAATCAGACCACTTTCACTTGGAAAGATTGATGAAGGATACGTATTAACATCAGAAAGTTGTGCTTTAGATGCAATAGGTGCTGAACTTGTAAGAGATATTGAACCTGGGGAAATTGTTATTATAGATGAAGAAGGAATTCATTCTTATAAATATTCTGAAAATACAGTATGTCAAACTTGTGCTTTTGAATATATTTATTTTGCAAGACCTGATTCTAAAATTGATGGACTAGAGGTTCATACTTCAAGAGTTAGAGCAGGAGAACAATTATATAAAGAACATCCCATAGATGCTGATTTAGTAATTGCAGTTCCAGATTCAGGAATTCCGGCGGCTATAGGATATGCTAAAGCTTCAGGAATTCCTTATGATACAGGATTTATTAAAAATAGATATGTAGGAAGAACATTTATATCACCTTCTCAAGAAATTAGGGAAAGAGCAGTTGCTGTTAAATTAAATCCACTAAAAGTAAATATTGAAGGCAAAAGGGTAATTTTAATTGATGATTCTATTGTAAGAGGAACAACTTCGAAGTATTTGATAGAATCACTTAAGCATGCTGGAGTTAAGGAAATAAGCTTTTTAATAGCATCACCAAGCGTTAAATATCCATGTCATTTTGGTATAGATACACCATATCGAAGTGAACTTATTGCAGCTAATAATTCAGTAGAAGAAATAAGAGATATTATTGGAGCTGATTACTTAGGATACTTAAGTGAAGATGGTGTAAAAGAAAGTTGCAAAGGTAAAGAAGGATTTTGTATGGGATGCTTTAATGGAATTTATCCAGTAGCTACACCAATTGAAACACCAAATCAGTTTGAAAGGTAGGATTAAATATGATTACTTACAAAGAAGCAGGAGTTAATATAGAAGAAGGTTATAGATCAGTAAAGTTAATAAAAGAATATGCAGCTAAGACTATGAGTGAATATGTATTAAATGGTCTTGGAAGTTTTGCAGGTATGGTTGAACTTCCATCAGGATATGAAAAACCAGTGCTAGTTTCAGGAACAGATGGTGTTGGAACAAAATTAGAAATAGCATTTAAAAATAAAAAATATGATACTGTTGGAATTGACTGTGTTGCTATGTGTGTAAATGATATTTTATGTCATGGAGCAAAGCCATTATTTTTCTTAGATTATATTGCTTGTGGAAGACTTGAAGCAGAAGTGGCTTCTGATTTAGTTAAGGGAATTTCAGATGGATGTATTCAATCTGATTGTGCTTTAATTGGTGGAGAAACAGCAGAAATGCCAGGATTTTATGATGAAGGCGAATATGATATGGCAGGTTTTGCAGTAGGAATAGTTGATAAAGATAAGATAATAAATGGTAGCAATATTAAAGAAGGAGATAAACTAATTGGAATTGCATCTTCTGGAATACACTCTAATGGGTACTCATTAGTAAGAAAGATTTTCACAGATTTAAATGAAGATTTTAATGGTGAGGAAGTTTGGAAAACATTAATTACTCCAACTAAGATTTATGTTAAGCCCATACTTAGTTTACTTGAAAACTTTGATATTAAAGGTATGGCACATGTAACTGGTGGAGGATTTATTGAAAATGTTCCAAGAATGTTTAATGGTAGAGAATTAACTGCTGTAATTAATAAAAATTCATATCCGCTTCCAAATATATTTGAAAGAATCATTGAAAAAGGTGTAGACAAAGAGCATATGTATAATACTTTTAATATGGGTATTGGATTTGTTCTTGCAGTAAATGAAGAGGATGTTGAGCCTATAATAAAAGATTTAATCGCAATGGGCGAAAAAGCTTATGAAATAGGTCATGTAACATCTGGAGGTGAAGGTGTTTGTTTAAAATAGCAGTTTTAGTTTCAGGTGGTGGAACAGACCTTCAATCTATAATAGATTCAGTGAAAAATAAAGAAATAGAATGTAGCATAGAAATGGTCATTGGAAGTAAAGATGGAATATATTCATTAGAAAGAGCTAAAAATCATAATATACCTACTTATGTTGTAAGCAAAAAAGATTATAAGGATAAATCTTCAGAGAAAATTTTAGAATTAACTAAAGGAAAAGTTGATTTGATTGTTCTTGCAGGATATTTATCAATATTAGATGGAGATATATTAAAAGAATTTAATAACAAAATAATTAATATTCATCCATCGTTAATTCCAGCTTTTTGTGGACCCGGAATGTATGGGTTAAAAGTTCATGAGGCAGTTATAAAAAGTGGAGTTAAATTTTCAGGATGCACAGTTCATTTTGTAAATTCTGAAGTTGATGGAGGTGCAATATTACTTCAAGATATTGTACCAGTTTATTTTGAAGATGATTCTGAAAGTATTCAAAAGAGAATATTAGAAAAAGAACATATATTATTGCCAAAAGCAATTAAGTTAATTAGTGAAGGTAAAGTTGAAATTGTTAATGGTAGAACAAAGGTAATTGACAAGTGACAATGGACAATTTTCAATGAAAGACGAAATTACTACGTAATTTCTAAGAATATATGAGTTCTATAATAAATAAAAAATAAATCTGTTACAGTTATAATTATGAGTTGATAGTTAAGATAAATATAATTAAAAAAATTCTGCAAGAAAAGTATGAGTCAAAATTTTACATTTGGATACTCAAACTTTTTAATTAATTATCAACTGTCAATTGCAACTGAAGAGGGAGGTCTTTTCATGAAAAAGAGAGCTTTAATAAGTGTTTTTAATAAAGATGGAGTTTTAGATTTCGCCAAGTTTTTAGTTTCTAAAAATGTTGAGATAGTATCAACTGGTGGTACTTACAAATACTTAAAAGAAAATGGTATTGATGTAATTGAAATTAATGAAGTTACTAATTTTCCAGAAATGCTAGATGGTAGAGTTAAAACATTACATCCTTTAGTTCATGCTGGTATCCTTGCAATAAGAGACAATAAAGAACATATGAAAGTATTAGAAGAAAGAGAAATTCATACAATAGATTATGTTGTAGTTAATCTTTATCCTTTCTTTGAAAAAGTGAAAGAAGATTTAACTTTCGAAGAAAAAGTTGAATTTATAGATATTGGTGGTCCTACAATGCTTAGAGCTGCAGCTAAAAACTTTCAAGATGTAACTGTAATTTCAAACATAGATGATTATGAAGTTGTTAAAAATGAGATAGAAAATCATGGAGAAGTATCTTTAAAGACAAAGAAAAATTTAGCAGGTAAAGTATTTAATCTTATGAGTGCATATGATGGTGCTATTGCAAACTTTATGTTAGCTGATGAAGAAGAATATCCTGAGTATCTTTCAGTTTCATATAAGAAAATGCAAAACTTAAGATATGGTGAAAACTCTCACCAAAGTGCTGCTGTTTATTCATCAACAATGGTTCATGGAGCTATGAATACTTTTGAAACTTTAAATGGTAAGGAACTATCATACAATAATTTTAAAGATGTTGATATAGCATGGAAATGTGCCAATGAATTTGAAAAGCCAGCATGCTGTGCATTAAAACATAATACACCATGTGGGGTAGCAACTGGTGAAAATTCTTATGAAGCTTATATGAAAGCATATGAAGTAGATCCAACTTCAATATTTGGTGGAATTATTGGATTTAATAGAAAAGTGGATAAGAAAACAGCAGAAGAAATGGTGAAAATATTCTTAGAGGTTATAGCAGCACCTGATTATGATGAGGATGCTTTAGAAGTATTAAAAACTAAGAAGAATTTAAGGGTACTTAAGTTCCACAATACTCCAAAGGCTGAGAAGTGCATGGTAACAGTTGATGGAGCAATATTAGTGCAAGATGAAGATAATAAACTTATTGATGAAATTAAAGTAGTAACTGAAAAGAAACCAAGTGATGAAGAAATGGAAGACTTATTATTTGGAATGAAGGTAGTTAAATATGTTAAATCTAATGCAATTGTTGTTGCACATAATGGAATTGCATTAGGTATTGGAGGAGGTCAAGTAAATAGAATTTGGCCAACAGAAGATGCATTAAGAAGAGGTAAAGGAGCTACAATATTAGCTTCAGATGCATTCTTCCCATTCAGAGATGTTGTTGACAAAGCAGCTGAAGGTGGAATTAAAGCAATAATTCAACCAGGTGGTTCTATGAGAGATCAAGAGTCTATAGATGCTTGCAATGAACATGGAATAGCAATGGTGTTTACAGGATTTAGACACTTTAAACACTAATTTAGATAGTTGAGAATTGAGAGTTGAGAGGTTGGGATTATATTTATAGGCAATATCTTAAAATATTATTAAAGAAATCTCATAGAGAAAAGTAAGAATATAAATTTTATATTTAGTTTTTCGAACTTTCTCTTTGAGTTTTATTCTGAACTTTCAACTATCAACTAAAAAATCGGAGGGATTTTTTATGAAACTACTTTTAATTGGATCGGGTGGAAGAGAGCATGCTTTAGCTTGGAAGCTTGGAAAGAGTCAAAAGGTTGAAAAAATATTTGTAGCACCAGGTAATGGTGGTACTGCAACTCATGATAAATGTGAAAATATAAATATAACTGATATAGATGAATTAATAGCTTTTGCTAAAAAAGAATCTATTGATATAACAATAGTTGGACCAGAAGATCCATTGACTAAAGGAATAGTTGATGAATTTAAGAAAGAAAACTTAAAGATTTTTGGGCCAGCGAAAGATGGAGCAATGCTTGAAGGTAGCAAAAGCTTTTCAAAAGATTTTATGAAAAAATATGGTGTAAAAACAGCAGAATACGCTACATTCACAAGTGCCCATAAAGCATTGGAATATTTAGAAAACTGTACTTATCCAACTGTTGTAAAAGCAGATGGTCTTGCGGCAGGAAAAGGTGTTATAATCTGTGAAAATAAAGAAGAAGCAATAGGTGCTGTTAATACGTGTATGGTTGATGATGCATTTAATGGTGCAGGGCAAAAGATTGTTATTGAAGAATTTTTAGAAGGTGTTGAAGCTTCTATACTTTCAATAACTGATGGGAAAACTATAATTCCATTTTTATCAGCTAAAGATCATAAGCAAATATTTGATGGTGGAAAAGGACCTAATACTGGTGGAATGGGAGTTTTAGCGCCTAATCCTTATGTGACAGAAGAAGTTTTATTAGATTTTAAAGAAAACATAATGAATAAAACATTAGTTGGAATAAAAGAAGAAGGCTTTGACTTTAAGGGGATTATATTCTTTGGTCTTATGATAACTAAAAAAGGAACATATCTTTTAGAATACAATGTTAGAATGGGTGATCCAGAAACTCAATCAGTTCTTTATTTAATGGAAAGTGATCTTTTAGAAGTAATTGAAGCAGCATTAAATGAAGAATTAGATAAAGCTCAGATTAAGTGGAATAAAGGGGTATGTATAAATGTAGTTTTAGCGTCTAATGGATATCCTAATAAATTCAATAAAGGGTATGAAATAAATATAGATGAAAAAGTTAAGGATAAGGTATTCTTAGCCGGAGCAAAATACCAAGATGGAATCTTAAAGACAAGTGGTGGCAGAGTTTTATCAGTCATTGGTTGTGGAGAAAATGTTGAAGAAGCTAGAAAAGAAGCTTATTTAAATATTAATAAAGTTACATTTAAAGGGGCTTATTGTAGAAAAGATATAGGAATTTATAAGTAAATATTAATTATAGAAAGTTTATTTAAACGTTCATAATGATTAAGAAAAGGTTACAACAGAATTTTGTTGTAACCTTTATTTTTAGTGCCAATAGTTGTTATTTGCAATCATATTGAATAAGTTTTTCTTTATATAAATCACAAAAATCTAAAAATTCATCTGTAAGAGGACTTCCACCTACTTCATGAAAATTTGGATCAGTCATTAAATTTTTAGCATATTCTTTCATTTTATCTATGAATGGAAGAAAGGCAGTTGTATTATTGGGGGTAAAATCTGGTACATCTATGCCATCATCTTTCATCGCATCTTTTATTATGGCATATAAAAAGGAATTATCACCAAATTCTCCTTGATTAGCCTCTTTGAAAGCATCATGAGCTTTTTTGGTGTTAATAATATCAAAATTAGTTTCATTAATTTCAATTGAATCAGTAATAGCATTAACAGTACTTTTATTATCTGAAGCATATAAATCATTTTTATAAAAATCAGAATTAATTATATTTTTGTAGTTTAAATTATTATTTATTTCCATAATAATCTCCTTTAATACAAAGTAATTTATAAATATATAATCGAAAAGGAAATAAAAAAACTTAATAGTAATAAATAAACATTGATTGGGGTTTATAATATACATTTAGAAAACATTAATTATGAGTAGTGATGTAGTTTGAGACGGATTAATTATAGAAAGTTTATTTAAACGTTCATAATGATTAAGAAAAGGTTACAACAGGATTTTGTTGTAACCTTTATTTTTAGTGTCAATACTTATTATTTGCAATCATATTGAATAAGCTTTTCTTTAAATAAATCACAGAATTCGGAAAAGCAATCAGGTAAGAAGTTAGGGTTAGTTAAACTTAAATCTTTAGCATACTGTTTTATTTTATCTATAAAGGGCAAGAAATTACGATTATTAGTTCCATCAGGAATGAAAGAAGGAACATCAATTCCTTCATTTTCTATAACGCAAAGTAATGTATTATAATATAAACTCATATCTGAACCATTTCCACCTAAAGTTTCCACATATCCAAATTCAGAACAAGCATCTTTAAACGCATCATAGGCTTTTTTAGTATTAATTACATTTTCACTTTTCTCATTTATTTCTATATTATCACTAGATGCTAAATTTTTACTATTAGTTTCATTTGGAATTCTATTTAATATTGTTTGTTTAACAAGATCATTGTCAGTTATATTAAGTTTTTTATGATAATTATTATTATAAATTTTGTACATAAAAATTCTCCTTTTGTGATTAAATCATAATTATATATTCGTACAAAAAACATATAAATTTACATTTATGTAATATTTAAATAATTAGCAGAGATAAAATGAAAAAATCGACTGCATATTTTTTTGTATTAGTAGTATGTATGTATGTATGTATGTAATGTAGTTAATATTTCTAAAAATATTAAAAATAATATAAATTATTAAACTATATTACTATTAAAGATAAAATAATTAAAGCAAACCTTATTTTTAACTACACACTGGTCAGACCAGTGCGTAGCTAATATTATTTTTTATTTACATTAAATTACTTAATTATAATACCTAAAATGGTAATTGACCATTTAATACTAAGCAATTACTATAAGTATGTAAATAAATGTTTTGGCTAGCCTTTGCAAAATTGCTTATAGGAGATTAAATATGGAAAAGTTATTTTTGAAGAAATTTTTAGAATGTATATTCTCAGACACATTTGAAGTACAGTTTTGGGATGGAACCACTAAAAAATTTGGTGAAGGAGATATAAAGTTCAAAATAATAATAAATGAACGTTTACCAAAAAGTAATATTTTAAAAGATCCTTTCTTAACTTTTGGTGAAGCATATATGAATAATATTATAGATTTCAAAGGAAATATTCAAGAAATTATAGAATCTGCTTATAAGAATAAAAATAGTTTTTTAAATAAGTCATCATTATTTGAAAAATTATATAAAGTTAAGCCAAATTCTATAAAAAATAGTAAAGAAGACATAAAATATCATTATGATTTAGGTAATGATTTTTATAAATTATGGTTAGACAAAACCATGAGTTATTCTTGTGCTTATTTTAAATCTTCTAAAGATTCCCTATATGAAGCACAATTAAATAAGGTTGATCATATATTAAGAAAATTAAATTTACATCCAGGAGAGAAATTATTAGATATAGGTTGTGGTTGGGGAGAACTTATAATAACTGCTGCAAAAAAATATGGTGTTAAGGCGCTTGGAATAACTTTAAGTGAAGAACAATTTTCCAAAGTAAATGAAAGAATAAAAGAAAATAATCTTGAAAATCAAGTAGAAGTTAGATTGATGGATTATAGAGAATTATTAAAAACAGGTGAAAAATTTAATAGGATTTGTAGTGTAGGTATGCTAGAGCATGTTGGTAGAAAAAACATACCTGTTTATATGGAAACTATAAATAATTTATTAGAAGAAAACGGGGTATCTTTACTTCACTGTATAACTGATCAAACTGAAGGCGAAGCAAATCAATGGATAAAAAAATACATATTTCCAGGAGGATACATACCATCAATTAGAGAGCTAGTTTATAATATGGCAGAAGAAGATTTACATTTAGTAGATTTAGAAAGTTTAAGATTACATTATGGTAAAACATTAGAATGTTGGGCTAAAAGTTTTGAAGATAATTTAGATAAAATTAAGGAAATGGGATTTGATGATAAATTTATTAGAATGTGGAGATTATATTTAAATTCTTGTGCAGCTTCATTTAATTATGGAGTAATAGATTTACATCAATTTTTATTTACAAAAGGATTAAATAATGAATTACCAATGACAAGAAAATATTTATATACCGAATAACTTAGAAAAATATTAATATCTTAAAATTATATTTTAGATATTAATATTTTTATATTTAAGAATACTATATGTTTGGTCCGTGGTTTTCTGAAAAGCTTTGAGTTAAACTATACCAATCTCGGAGATGTGAGTTCAGAAGAATATAAAGAACAAAGGGGAATTATTACGGAGAAAGCAATAGAAAAGTCTAATTAGTTTAAAATTATGTTTTTAAATTGATAATTGTACTTTTAATATAATGAATATTGAAAGAGTTGCATCAAAACAATTTTGATACACATTGGTAAATGAAAAAAAGGAATTCAATCTAAATAAGAATTGAATTCCTTTTTTATGCATATTAATATTATTTCCATAAATTGATGCAAAATATAATGCATAAATTAAGAAACAACTAAAAATGAGTTCTTTCGAAATGATTTGAAAATCATTTCGAAAGAACTGCATACTTTTTTTTATTAGTAATATGTATGTAATGTAGTTAATATTTCTAAAAAATATTAAAAATAATATAAATTATTAATAAGTAATGCTTTATGATGATTTTTATATATTAATAAATAAGACATATTGAGTAATTGAACTTAGTGATTCTAAAATGAGTATGGTTCAGTTTTATTAGCGTGTTCTAAATATAAAACAATAGCTTATTAATATAAAAATTTAAGGAGTTGAAGGTATGTCAGATAAAAATTATGAATTGGGCACTGAAGAGAGACAAGGTTGGATGGATAATTACTTTTTTAGACCTAGAGGAATTGGATTTACTGAAAATGGCACTGTACCTTTAGATAGTGCAGAAATGAGTGCTTATAATATTGCTAAGTCATGCTATCAAATATATCCTGAAGTTTTTAATTTAAATTATATTTCAGAAGTAACTAAAGTAGAGAAAGAAGAAATAAAAAAGAGAATTAGAAGAATGTATGATGAGCATTTGATTATGTTTGTTATGAATCCAGCTACTCAAGTTTATGGTTGGGGGCTTTATTATTGGGTAGTTAAACTAAAAGAAGGCACTACTAAGGAACAAAAAGCAGTTCTTTCTAAATGGTTCCAAGACAAAGATGACATATGTACAGGTTATGAAACAGATGGTGAATTTGACTTCTTTAATGGAAATCATATGAGAGTTTTGGATAATTTATTAAGTGATGTAATAGCTCCATGGAAAGAAAATGAATATGTTGACTACGTACATTTATGTCCTATAAGAAGAGATGTAAGAGAATCAAATGTGAATATGTGGGATGTTAAAGGTGATGGGTATAGAAAACATGTATGGGGAAAAGATCAGATAAAAAAATTATTTGAAGTTCAAGATAAAATAGATGAAATAGATTTTGCAATAATAGATGCTATAAATAGTACAGAATCAATTGGTGATATGTTAGATTATGATGTTTTAGCACAGTTATCAGGATTAGATAGTGAAACTATGAAAAAAGATTTAATTAAAATAGTTGATGAGAAAAGAATAATACTTCCAATGATTTATTTAAATTTTAGAGCTTTAGGTTTAAGCATGAAGATGTACTTGATAAGATTATTCCAAATAATACCTAGTGCTAGAAAGGCTGAAATTGTTGATGAATTATCAGAAATACCAGAATTAAATAATGTATTAGAATTTAGCGATTCTTTATATGACATAATGGTTACTGCTTATAATGAATTAACTGATTTAGATAAAATAAGAGATATATTAGATGGTTATGGAGAGATTGAAGAAATTAAGGAAGCTGATACTAAAAGGCAATATAGAAGATGGGTATGTCGTTTAGATGATGAAAATGGATATTGGGAAGAATGTGTATTTACAGATGATTTCCTTCAAGATAGAACACAGTATAATACAGTAAGATGCTGTAATAGTGTAAGGGAGGGAAAATAAATGAAGGTTGAATTTGCTCGTGATTATGTAGTTAATAACTTAAAGTATGCGTTGAATCCTAAATCAATAGCTGTTGTAGGTGCTAGTAGATATGATACTAAAGTTGGATATAAGGTAATTCAAGGACTAAATAATTGGGGATATAAAGGCAAAATATATCCAGTAAATCCTAGAGCTGATTATGTATGTAACTTAAAAGCTTATAAGAGAGTAATTGATATTCCAGATGAAATAGATTTAGTTTTTATAGCAGTTCCAGCCCATATTGTAAAAATTATACTTAAACAATGTGTTGAGAAGAAAGTTAAAATAGTTGTTATAGCAACTAGTGCATTTAAGGAAATTGGAAGAGGGGAGCTTCAAAATGAATTAACTCAATATTGTAGAGATAATGAACTTCCATTGATAGGTCCAAATCTTGTTGGAATGGGAAGTCCTTATTTGAATTTTAATTGTGGATTCATACCTTACTTACCAATCAAGGGGCCAGTGGCTATGATTTCACAATCAGGTGCTAACCTTTTAGCAGCGCTTGGAACCTCTCAAAGTGACCACTTTGGAATGAGCTTCTTTGTTGGTCTTGGTAATAAAGCTGATGTAGATTTTTGTGAATTTATAAGTTATGCAGGAATAGATGAAAATACTAAATGTTTATCAGTATATATTGAAGGATTAGATAGTCCAGAAGCATTTATAGATGTATGTAAGAAGTTTAATCATAAAAAACCAATAGTTACAATAAAAGTTGGTGGATCTAAGATAGGAGTTAAAGCAGCTTTTGCACATACTGCATCTGAAAACGAAGGAACTGATGATGCATATTATGATAAAATATTTGAAGAAGCAGGCGCAATAAGGGCAACAACATGGCAAGAATTTTTAGATATGTCTTTAGCACTTGGAAGTCAACCTTCATTAAAAGGTGAAAACGTTGTTATGATAACTAATGGGGGAGGATCAGGATTATTAAGTTGTGACCACTTTGAAAGATGTGGGATGCCACTTAAAGAATTAAAGGAAATATCACCAGGGCTTGGAGAAAGAATTAAAGCTTATATGCCTATGTTTGGATCACCATTAAATCCAGTAGATATTTCAGGAACAGCATCTCCAATACAATATAAAGGTGCATTTACACAAGCTATGAGGGATCCAAATGTTCATGGTGTTTTAGGCTCAATTTGTCCAACAGCAGTAACAGATGTTGATGCCGTAGTTGATATTGTAATAGAACTTCATGAGACATATAAGCATTTAAATAAACCATTTATTATGGAATGTCAAGGTGGAGAAGAATGTCATAGAGCAATAATGAAATTAAGAGATCATGGAATACCAGCATATACAACAGCAGAACAATCAGTAAATGCTATGTTGGCATTATGGAAATATGGAAAAATTAAAGGGGATATTTAATTTAGGCTCTGTTTTTGTAGAGTGTTAATATATGCATAAGCAAAGTGAACTGAGCAATTGAACTTAGGAATNNGAATACTAAAATGAGTATAGGCCCATATTAATAAATGAAGTTGAAAGAATAATTTTAGTTAGAAATAGTAAAATTATTGTTAGATAAGAAATAGTAGTTTCATGTGAGGCTACTATTTTTTTGATTTATAATATATTTTATGAACTTTTAGGTATATTCATTAAAATACATAATTGTATATATTTTTTTTAAAATGGAATATTAAAAATGAGGTGATTTTATGAAATCGGTATGGAGTGAAAGTTGTAAATTTAGAAGAAGAGAAGTTTTAAATAAAAATATAAAAACTGATATTTTAATTATTGGAGCAGGAATATCAGGAATATTAACAGCATATATGTTAAAGCAAAATGGTAAAGATGTAGTTTTAATTGATGCAGATGAAATAGCAAGCGGAAATACAAAAAATACTACTGCAAAGATAACATCTCAACATGATTTAATTTACCATAAATTAATATCTGAATTTGGAGAAGAAAATGCTAGGCAATACGCAATGGCAAATGAATTTGCTATAAAAAAGTATAAAGAAATTATCGAAGAAAGAAAAATAGAATGTGACTTTGAAGAGAAGCCAGCATATGTATATTCTCTAAATGAAATAGATAATCTTAAAGAAGAAGTAGAAGCGTCTAACAGGTTAGGGATTAACTCAGAGTTTGTAGAAAAAGCTAATATTCCTTTTGAGATTAAAGGAGCTATTAAATTTAATAATCAGGCACAGTTTAATCCACTTAAATTTTTAAAAAATATTTCAAATGATTTAATTATCTATGAAAATACTAGGGCATTGGAAATTAAAGAAAATTTGGTAATTACAAATAGAGGAAATATAACTGCAAATAATATAGTGGTAGCAACACATTATCCAATAATAAATGTACCTGGATATTATTTTATGAAAATGCATCAAGAAAGATCCTATGTTATAGCATTAGAAAATGTGAATGATATTGATGGTATGTACATAGATGTTGATAAAGGTGGATATTCTTTTAGAACATATAAAGGCTTACTATTATTAGGAGGTATAAAACAGAGAACAGGAGAAAATGAAAATGGTGGAAGCTATGATGAGTTAAGAAAAGTTGCAAAAGAATTATACCCAAATTCAAAAGAAAAGTATCATTGGTCAGCTCAAGATTGTATGACTGTGGATGGAATACCTTACATAGGCAAATATTCTGATGAAACCCCTAATATATATGTTGCCACAGGATTTAATAAATGGGGAATGACAAGTTCTATGGTGTCAGCTATGATAATATCAGATATGATATTAGGAAAAGAAAATGATTTTTCAGAAATATTTTCTCCCAAAAGATTTGATTTATCATTATCAATAAATAATATTGCTAAAGATATAAGCGAAACAGCTAAGAACTTTATTGCACAAAAAATATATATTCCAAGCAGCACTATAGAACATATTAAAAATGGGCATGCTGGAATTGTTGAATATAATGGAGATAAGGTCGGAGTTTACAAAAATAATGAAGGAAAAGAATTTATTGTATCAACAAAATGTGCTCACTTAGGATGCCAACTTCATTGGAATGCAGATGAATTAACATGGGATTGTCCATGTCATGGATCAAGATTTGATTATAAAGGACGATTATTAGGAAGTCCTGCAACTAAAGGACTTGTAGATGATTAAATAAGCATAATCATAAGTTAGCATAGTATAAAAAATAGCATAGAGACTTGAAATTGAAAAATTGTTAATTATGTTGTAAATGGGAAAGTATAAGAATGATTAAAATATTTAGTTAATATTATTTTTATTGTGAAAAAACAACATTATGATATTATTTTTATTGCGGAAAAAACAATATTATGATATTGTTTTATTATGTTTTTTAACAATATGACAAATATAAGGGGGCAAAATGAAAAGATTAATAGAGAAATGGAATAATATAAGTTTAGTTAAAAGAATAATATTAGGTCTAATATTAGGAATAATAATTGCATTAACAATTCCAAATTTAGGGGCGCCAATATCAATATTGGGATCATTATTTGTAGGTGCATTAAAGGCAATAGCTCCATTATTAGTATTTTTCTTAGTAATGGCTGCACTTTCTCAGTATAAAGAAGGTAAAAAGACTAATATGAAGTCAGTTATATTATTATATCTTTTAGGAACACTTTCAGCAGGAGTAGTTGGAGTTATTGGTAGTTTTCTATTCCCTGTTAAATTAGTTCTTACAACAAGTGTAGAAAACTTAACACCACCAAGTGGAGTAGGAGAAGTATTAAATAATTTATTAATGAGTATAGTATCTAATCCAGTTAATGCACTTTCTAATGCTAATTATATAGGAATATTATTTTGGGCAGTAATTTTAGGTCTTGCTCTAAAAAATGCTAATGAAGGTTCTAAGGAAGTTATAGTAAATATTTCAGATGCTATATCACAAGTAGTAAGATGGATAATTAATTTAGCTCCATTTGGAATAATGGGACTTGTATTTGATAGCATATCTAAGCAAGGGATAGAATCATTACTTAAATACGGACAATTGATATTAGTATTAGTTGGATGTATGGCATTTTTTGCTTTAGTGATAAACCCAATAATAACTTTTATAGCAATACGTAAAAATCCATATCCCCTTGTTATTAAATGCTTAAAAGATAGTGGGATTACAGCATTTTTCACTCGTAGTTCAGCGGCTAATATACCTGTAAATATGAAATTATGTAAGGAGCTTGGACTAAACGAAGATACATATTCAATTTCTATACCGCTTGGAGCAACTATAAATATGGGAGGCGCTGCTATAACTATATCAGTATTAGCACTTGCTGCAACTAATACTCTAGGTATAACAGTAGATATTGGAACTACTATAATACTTACTTTATTATCAGCTGTCAGTGCATGTGGAACTTCAGGAGTAGCAGGAGGATCATTATTATTAGTACCACTTGCTTGTAGTTTATTTGGTATTCCAAATGATATTGCTATGCAGGTAGTTGGTGTTGGATTTATAATTGGAGTTATACAAGATTCTTGTGAAACTGCACTTAATTCTTCAACAGATGTACTTTACACTGCAGTAGCTGACTTTGTACAAAAACATAAGTTAAAATCATAATAATAGTTTAGTCAACTAATAAAAGTTTATTTTAGTAGAACTCTTACTTGTATTAAATATACAGGTGAGAGTTTTTTATGTTAGGTTATTATAAATAGTTTAATAATTTTATATGCCTGACATCAACAATGAAACCAACCACGATGAACTGCCCCCTGTCTACTTGACAGGGGCAGTTCACAATACTAATGCAAGTGTTGTCGTTGGTTATTTTAGTCTAGCTTATATTTTTTATTATTTATAATGAGATATATCGCCATACAATAATATTTTAGATATCCCATCATCAATACATATCTTGGAAAGACTAGCTGGTTCTATATCTGAATTATTACCAATATCACATATATTTTGATTCTTAAAATATGACATGATAACTTTTAAAGTAATTCGATGTGTTACAATGGCCACATTTTTACCTTGATTTAAATTAATAATATTTTCAATTGTAGGTATAACTCTATTTTTTAATTTTTCATAGGATTCACCTTCCCCAGTTGGAACATATAGTATAGGGTTATTCCAAAAGTCACTCCAAGGTTGAGAATATTTATTAATGATATCTATCTGTTTCATGCCCTCCCATTCGCCCATATGAATTTCTCTCAGTTCCTTTTTTGTATGAATAGGGATATTTCGATTACCTTTGATAATTTTAGCTGTATCATAAGCACGTTTGCTTTCACTAGAGTATATTAAATCGATTTTTTCTTTAACAAGTCTATCATGTAATTTTTGGGCTTGAGTCATACCGAGTTTTGTTAGAGGAGAATCTCTATGTCCTTGCATTCGTGTTTCTAGATTCCACTCTGTTTGACCATGTCTAATAAAATATATAATAGTTTGTCCCATATTTTCCTCCTAAATATTTATTATAAGTAATGCCGACAATAATTTATAATAAGAGTATAACGGGAAAATACTTATATGTATAATATATGTTATTATATGATTCATAAATAAAATGTATGAATGGAGACAAAATATGAATTTACATGGATTAAGATTATTTTATACAGTGGCTAAAACAGGAAGCGTAACAGTTGCATCGGAGCAACTAAAAATTAGTCAACCAGCAATTACATCACAGATCAAAAAATTTGAAAAAGAAAATGAGATAACATTATTTTTGCCGCAAGGTAGAGGTATTTGTTTAAGTGAAATAGGTGAGCAATTGGCAAAAGAAGCCGGCTTGATTTTTAAAATAGAAGATAGAATAGAGACATTAATAAAAAATTATAAACAAGGGAAAAATGGTACTTTGAAAATAACAGGTAATTATCTTTCAACTAATTTTTTGATACCTATGTGGGTAGCCAGTTTAAAACAAGAAAATGAAGATATAAATATTGAAATTAACACTATGAATACTGAAGATGCTATTAATTATCTTATTTCATATCAGGTAGATGTGGCAATTTTAGGAGGTGGCGCAATGAAGTATATAGATAAAATTAATGTTACCAAAATAAAGGATGATGATTTATGGTTTGTAGCTTCTCCTAATCACAAATATGCCAATAAAAAAGTTAGTTTAGCTGATATTATGTTGGAACCATTTATAATGAGGGAAAAAGGAAGCCATGCAAGAGTACTTTTGGAATCTCTTTGCTATACCTATGGTATTGGACTACCTAAAATAGCAATTGAATTTAATGGATTGCATGAAACACTTATGGCTTCTACATCTGGTTATGGCGTGAGTTTTTGTTCTTCAATAGCAGTTAAAGAATTTGTTAATATGGGAAAATTATCAAGAATTTATGTAGATCATATCAATCTTAAAAATGAAATTGTTATTTGTGTACGTAAGAATGAAGAAATCTCATCTTTAGTTAAGAATTTTATGTCTATTATTAAAGCAGATTCTTTATCGGATTAAGGGCTATAATGCTGATATGAATTATAAAGCGTAAGGGATTATTTATGGATTTGGAGTTGCTTTTATTTCTGATTATTGGTGGAATAATGATGAAAAAAGGTCACTTATAAAGATAGAACTTAAGGATTCTTTTTGCAATAGAATAATTGGATTGTCTAATAAATAAAAGGTTGTCCAAAATTAAAATTTTAGACAACTTTTTTCTAATATCAAAATTAACATGATATTAGTATATCCATGATATTCCAAAACTTCTAGCGCCCGTATGTACACTTATTACAGGTGACAATTCCTCAATCAATATTGTATGTTTAGGATATATTTCTAATACTTTTTCTTTTAATTTTAATGCAGAATCGTAACCATCTGCATGAGCAATAATAATTTTTGAATTCAAAGTTAAATTTTCATTTTTTATTAATTCAATTAAATTATTATATACTTTATTCATGGTTCTTACTTTGTTTTTTAATACTATTTTACCTTCTTCAAAAGATAAGATTGGCTTTATATTTAGTAACTTCCCAAAAGATGCAGCAGACAAAGATATTCTTCCAGTTCTGTGTAAATGAGATAAATTATCTACAACTAAATAAATTTTTGAATTTGCTCTTATATACTCCAGGTTTTTAAAAATATCTTCAATAGAACTTCCATTTTTAATTAATTCTAACGTTGTGATTGTCATCTGTTTTTGAATAGTTGATGTATAAAGAGAATCAAAAACAATTATTTTATCATTTGAAATTTGATTTTTAGCTACTATTCCAGTTTGAAATGTACCACTTAATTTAGAACTAATTGTAATATATATAATGTAATCATATTTATCTACTATTTCTTCAAAAAGTTTAAAAACATCTCCAATAGAGGGCTGTGAAGTAGTTGGAAGATGGATACATTCATTCATTTTAGAACAGAATTCGCTTGGAGTTATATCTATTCCGTCCTTAAAAGAGTTATCATCAATTATTAGTTGTAGTGGTAGTGAATATAAATTGTTATTATTTTCAAATAATTTTTTATCAATTACAGCAGTACTATCTACAACAACAGCTATTTTATTCATAGAGTTCACCTCACAAAAATGTTATTCATGTTACAAAAGGTACACTTGTAACACTTATGTATTCATCATATAATATTGTAAAGTATGAAGTCAATAATATGTAATAAATGGTACAAATAAGAATGGAGGTTACAAATGAGTCAATTTAAAGAAAAAGTTAATCCTATAACTTTAAGATCAAAAAAATGGATTGTAAATTCATTAATTGAATTAATGGAAAAAAAACCTTATAATCAGATTACTTTAAAAGAAATCGCAGAAAATGTGGATTTAGCAAGGCAAACAATTTATAGAAATTTTGCAACAAAGGAAGCTATATTAGAATATCACGTTGATGGATTGTACAATGAGTTCATAAAAATAATTTCAGCTAAAAAGGAAGTAACATTAAATGATTTACTTATTACATATTTTGAATATTGGTATAAAAATAAAGAGTTTTTAAAAAAGCTAATAGATAATAATGTATATTTAATATTGCTTGATTTACATTTAAAATATTTAAATTCAATGGCAACAAATGAAGAATTAAAAAAATTAACTTTTGTATCAGAAAATAGTTATTTTAATCATTTTACAGCAGGGGGATTATGGTTTGTACTAAAAAGATGGATTGAGGATGATGCAGAAAAAACTCCTAAAGAAATGACAAATATTATTTTGAATTTTTATCATATTAAAGGATTAAATACAGAAAGTATGAAAGAAAAATGAACTTTTAAGGAAAGAAGTGGTATAGTGAGCGCAGTATTAATAAAAGCAGGAGTATTTATATTAATTATAGTTCTAGGATATTTATTAAAAAGAATAGGATTTTTTAAATTAAGTGATTTTAAAGTTGTATCAAAAATAGTACTTAATATTACACTGCCTTGTGCAGTTATAAGCAATTTCAATAAACTTGAAATGGACATGACACTTTTATTTTTGGTTATAATTGGAATAATATGTAATTTTATTATGATAGGGACAGGCTATTTAGTTGCTTGGAGAAATGATAATAATGAAAAAGCATTTAATATGATAAATTTTTCAGGATACAATATAGGATGTTTTGCAATGCCATATGTACAGAATTTTTTAGGACCTATTGGGGTAGTAGCTACATGTTTATTTGATGCAGGTAACTCACTCCTTTGTACTGGTGGAACATATAGTATGGCATCAGCAGTTGCAAAAACTGATGGAAAAACTACTGTGAAGAAATTTATAAAAAATATATTTTCTTCAATACCTTTAAATACATATATTATTATGCTTATAATATCATCATTTAATATATTACTTCCAAAATCAATTATAATGTTTAGTGATACAGTAGGAGCAGCAAATGGATTTTTAGCAATGCTTATGATTGGGATTGGATTAGAATTAAATCTTAATAAAAATCAGCTTGGAAAAATTTTAAGAAATCTTATTATTAGGTTTGGAATATCAGGAATAATTGCATTTGTATTTCTAAATTTTTTACCATTTTCATTAGAGGTACGTCAAGTATTAGCACTTATAGTATTTGCACCGATTTCAGCAATTTCAATTGCATTCACTGAAAAATGTAAGGGTGATATTGGACTTGCTAGTGCTATGAATTCATGTTCTATTATTTTAAGTATCATAGTCATGACAACAATGCTTTTAGTTTTACATATTTAAATAAAACTTCAAGTTCTATTGACATTCATCTATTTACTTAGGCAACTGAGGTTACTAATATTTCTATTTAACATATTCACAACAGCTTATTTTAAATGTTAAAATATAAGTAATATATTTAAGGATGTGTTGGAATGAATATGCAAAGATATGATCAAGACAACCCAAAGCTTGTTAATTCTATAGTATGTGCTATAGATATATTAGGTTTTTCGCAAATGATAGTAAATTCGTGTAAGGATGGATATGGTAACAAATTGCTTAAAGAAATTAGTTACCTTATAAATAAGAACAAACAATGTATAATTCCTAATAAGTATAGTCAAGGTAAAATAAAGATATATACTGATAATATGATTGTTGGGTATCCTATAAAAGATGATGGAGAAGAAGAGTTAGATGAAATATTAGACAATGTATCAGAATATCAATTCAACTTATCTTTAGAGGGCCTTTTTGTTAGAGGCGGTGTAAGTGTAGGTGAGTTTTATATAAATGAAGATATTGTGTTTGGACCAGCTCTTTTAGATGCTCATAATACAGAAAGTGAATTGGCTTGCTATCCAAGAATTGTATTAGATTATAAAACAGTCAATAGATTGCAAAAGTATATTAATTATTATGATGTTGCTCCACAGCAGAATAAAATACTTATTGATAGTGATGGCCAATGGTTTTTAAATTATTTGAACACTATATTTAAATATTATACAGAATGCAATAATGAATATGAGTTTGAAAAAGTGCAAATAGAGTTACTTCTTAGGCATAAATTAAAAATTGAAGAAATGTTAGAATTACATAAAAAAGATATAATAGTATGGGATAAATATGTATGGACTGCTAATTATCATAATTATTTCTGTGATTTGAATTTCCCAAATGAAAAACAACTGAAAATATCAAGGAAGACGTTACTTTCATGGCCTAGACAAATTTCTAATAATGATGTTTAATATTCAAATTAATCACATATAAATATCATTTTTAAATTTGTAGCATAAAAGATAAGTATATAGTAATTAAAGCAAAATTTATTAATGAAAAACCTAATCTTGTGTAAGATATATAACCAAGATTAGGTTTTTTAGTACAACAGGATAACTTAAATCAAATCATCTAGCCCATTAACTGTAGTTTGTTCATTCTCATTAATTGGAATAACTATACATTTTTGACCATCGATTATTTGTGATTTTATTTGAGGTACTTTTTCAGGTTTTACATGAAGTATAACATCATAGTTAGTTTCAGAGTTATTATATTCTGAATTTGTGTCCTGAGTTTCTTCTAAATTGTTTTTTAAAGCTTCTTCTAAAACTACGTTGTCATCATTAATATCTTTAGAAGAAGAGTTTTCATTATCTATAGCAGTTTCTTGTTTAGCTTGTTCTAATCTGTTTTGTAAAATTTCCACTTGTTTTTTAAGATGCTTTTCTTTCTTTATTTGAGCATTTGCCTTAAGTATTTTTGAATCAATTAAATTTTCTGCTATAGGAAGGTCATCACCAAAATTTTCTACATATGATTTTTCAATTTTATTAGTAATTTCTTCAGGCACTCCACTTTCTATTAAAAGGTTTTGTATCTCCTTTTTTGTTAATGTTATAGGATCACAATCGGTATCATCATATATGGAATTATGTTCATCTACCATAGAATTTAGGTTTTCTTGTATCTCCATAAAGATCTTATCAGATTTTTTTTCATCAGCTCCTATAGAATCCTTAATAATTGTTTGAAAAGTTTCTTTTTGTATAGTAGCGGTTTGTTTTGAGGAACAACCTAAGGCATTTTCCATTAATTCAGTATGTGTATCTTTAGCATTTTTTGTGTAATACATAATAGAGTTAACATCTGAACTACGATCAATAAAAGCAGGAAATACAAAACCATTAGTTGGAGCATCAACTACCCAATCTCTTAGCCTAGCTTTAATTTTATTTTCTTCTTCAAAGTATCTAAGACCTGGTTTTGAAAGTGAAACAGGACATATTGCACATAGCAAATATTCATATACTTCTTCAGATTCATCTAGCTTTGCATTATCAGTAGTTTTAGTAATAATATCATAAGCATCATGAAAAATAAGTATTAAAAAGTTACCAGTGTAATCATAGCTATCTATAATAGATTGATAAAAAGCATCAAGAAGAGAATCATCCTTTAATTGACTGTTTTTAAGCTGCATAAGAGAAATTTGTTTTTCATTTATAAAATTTTCATTAATGGGAAAGTTTAATTCTAAAATATTATTGCCAATAGTTCCAGAAAGTACTTTTCTTGCAATTTCTAAATATTTAAAGTATTCGTCCTCATCTAAATTTAGAAAAGTTTCTCTAAATTTTAAAATAATATGCTTTTCTCCATTAACATAACAACCACACATTTTAGTGAAGGTGCAATGATCTTTTTTAAAACGTCTTTTTAACTCAAGTATATCTTTTTTTCTCATATATAAACCCCTCAATCTAGTCTTTAATTAATATATCATCATTATTAAGTATAGTATTTTTCTTAGATTAATTAAAGAATTTTAATTCTTTAGGAAATTAAAGTTGAAGATTGAGCAATAGTATTAAATTCTGCTATTTGAGAATTTAATATATAAAAAACAATTTATAATAACTTAACAGATTGATATTTATCATTTAATGTAAAATAAATGTATACATATTTGCAGTTAAAACGTCATAATAACAGAAGTATCAAAATCTAAGCTGATAACTAAATTATTTTATGGAAGGAGGAAATGATGAACAATGAATTAATAAATGAGATGTTTCAAAAAAAGATGATTATAATATATAAGTATTTAGTTAAGCTTGGTTGTAGTAAAGATAATGCTGAAGATATAGTACAAGATACTTTTTATACAGCATTAAAATACATTGATGGTATACAGACTAATAAAGTTTCATCATGGCTTTTTAAGGTAGCAATTAATAAATACTATGACTTGTGCAGAAAAAATAATAGACATATTTATTTAAGTATTGATGAAGAAGTTTTTAAAGAAAGATTGGTAGAAAACAATTTAGTTGAGGAGTTTATATTGGATTTAGAAAGAAAGAAAGAAATTAATGAAATTCTAAATTCTATTAGTGACGTTCATAAGAATCTATTGTACTTTAAATATGACATGGGTTTATCTTATAAAGAAATAGCGGAACTTTTGGGAATAAACGAAAATACAGTTAAAACTTATCTTTTTAGAGCAAGAGAAAAATTTAAAAAGTTATGGAGGAACAAGTATGGATATAAAGAGTGATGAAGAAAAATTAAAAGAACTGTTTGAAATGAAAGAAAAACCTAATTTTAATAACGCAGTTAAAAGAGCTAAGATATTTTCAATAGTAAGGACTATAATAATAAGTTTAATGATGTTTATTATAGTAAGTTTTGTATTATTTATATCTAATGCCGCTATTTTGAATGTTATGAATAATAAAGAAGAGGATAATTTAAGAACTTTATTTGATGTAGCTATGCCAAATGCTTATATAGGAAGTATACAAATTGATGATAGAATTATGATTGGTGAAATAGACTATGTTAGATATAGATTTTTAAAAAATAAGCCTATAATTGATGGAAATTATAAGGAGTCTTATACATATATACCTTTAATAAATGGAGTTTATGGTTATATGGGACAATATTTATTTGATAGAGTTAGTAAATCATCAAGAGATTCAAATGAAGCTTATAATAAAGTAGGAAAAAAGGTAATGAAATTTTATCATCCATCAATAAAATATGAAAATTATATAAATGATTTAGAAAATATTGATGAAATAGGTAGTGATAAATTAATGGAGATATCATTATCTTTTGATAAAAGTTATAGTCTTGAAGAAGTAAAGAATATGCTTCCTAGTGATATCACTTTAAATTGGTATTGGGTAGATACTTTTTCTGAAAATGATTACTATTTTTCAGATAAGTTAATATTTAATGAATACTATGTATATGGTATAAAAGCTTTAGACAACCAAGGAGATTCAATTGATAATCCTGAAAAGAATTTTATAGATGCTATTAATGAAGGAAAAGACAACAATTATAGTAATGAGTATAAAGAATTATTTGATAATTTAAGTAATGGAAAAGGTGAGATTAATAAAGAAGATTTAAAGATAATAGGAGTAGTTGTAAGTGGTGATAGTAAATCATTAAAAGCCTTAAAAGATAAAACTTATATTAAAGCAGCTACACTAGGTGCAGTAGCAGATAAATATTAATAAAGGAGATATATATATGAAAAAATATTTAAAATTAGAATTTAAAAAGAATATATTTTCTTGGAGAACAATCAGTTCTATTCTAATAATTTTATCAGTATTTATGATACCTTATTTAGAAGAAATAAAATTTCCATGTCAAGAATTAGATGGAGTAGATTATTTTATAAGACTTAGTGAATTTTCATATATAGGATTTATAGGACCGATTATAGCAGGAATAATTTATTCTACCTCAATAATTAATGATAAAGAATCGGGATTTATAAATAAGTTATTGGAAATTATAGATATAAAAACTTATTTTAAAGTTAAATTAATAGTAAATGTCTTAATAAATTTTATAATATTTGCAATAAGCTATGGTATTTGCATTTTATATCTTATTATAAAATATGGATTAAATAATATTAGAGATGGAATGACAAATGGTGCTTTCGTAATAAGTGGATTTATAGGTGTGTATGAAAGCTCAAAAATATTATATATTATTATAATACTTTTAGGAACATTAATATCTTCAGTTACTTTTTCAACATTTGTATTTGGAATTACAACAATAACTGGGACAAAACTTACAGCATATATATTCCCTATATTTTATGTAATACTTACTGGAATCTTTTTTGAGATGTGGTTTTTAAATAGTGTAATTGATTTTAATGTGGTAAAATTATTCAATTTAACAGAAAGCAATACCCAAAATGGAATTAATATAATATTATATAATTTAATATTAATGATATTAGGAGTGGGATTATTATATAAATCATGTTATAAAGGCGTTTTATATTTGTCTCGGGAAATTTGAATTTACTTTTATTTTAAGAAAAAGAGTTTAGTATATAAATAATTAATCTTACTTTAAAAGAATTTGAACTTATGCTTATGCTTGTGAAAAATAAATAGATTAACTAACGAGCCAACAAGATGTGTATCTTGTAGAAAAGATAAAAAAGAACAAAATAGAAAATAATTTTAGAGTGTTGTGAGGTTGTAGTTTAAACTACAACCTTTTGTATATTTCTATAGAGTTAAATTTAATAAAGTTGAAATATGTAAAATAAAGTGATAACATTTTAATCTGGTATGGAATTAAATAAATAATTATCAATTAAATATTATTTAAACGATTATTGAAGGTGGTTATTTTATGAGAATATTAGTAGTAGATGATGAAAAAAGTATAGTTAATTTAATTAGATTGAATTTAGAGGTAGAAGGATATGAACCTATTATAAGTATGACTGGAGCAGATGCAATTTCAAAATTTGAAACTGAAAAACCAGAACTTGTTATATTAGATTTAATGTTACCAGATATAAGTGGACATGACGTTATAAAGAAATTTCAAGAAATAGATAGTGAAGTTCCAGTTATAATGCTTACTGCAAAAAGTCAAATGAATGATAAACTTTTAGGTCTTCAGTTGGGTGCAGATGATTATATAATAAAACCATTTAATAGCGCAGAACTTATTTTAAGAATAAAAGCAGTAACAAAGAGGATTACAAAAAAGCCAAGCTCAAAAAATAATAATGAAATAAAGATTGAAAAATTAAAGATTCTAAAAGATGAAAGAAAAGTTTTCATAGAGGAAGAAGAAATTTTTATGACTTATAAAGAGTTTGATACACTGCTACTTATGATGGAAAATCACAATAAAGTTTTTACTAGAGAAAACCTTTTAGAGAGAGTATGGGGTGATGAGTACGATGTTAATACAAGAGCAGTTGATATTCTAATACAAAGAGTTAGAAAAAAGATGGGCAAGTATTCAAATAAATTAAAAACCGTTTATGGAGTAGGATACAAATTAGAATTTAAAGAAGAGACTATTTAATTTTATAAATAAGACATTAGGAGGATGCATTTTTAATGCGACTGAATTTTAACATAAAAACTAAGATAATTCTCATGAATATGGGGATATTAATTCCAATAATAATATTTATATATATAACAATAATAAATAATTTATATAATAACGTAATAAAAAGTAATATTGATTTATTAACAAAGGAGAGTTACAACACTCAAGTATACATATCAAATTACATTGAAAAAGATAAGGTGGACGATATTGAAAGAAATTTTGAGCATAAAGCTCCACTAATTAATATATATCTATCTAAAAAATTAAATTATAGGATTCAAATTTATGATAAGAATGGTGACATAATGACTGATTCTGTTTCTAATAGCGTTACTTTTTTTGATGAGGATATAACTAATGCTATAAAGGGAAATAAGGCCTATGTTGTTAAAAAAATTGATGGAAACATTTATGTATTATTTTCAAGTCCTATATATTTAAAAGATACAACATTAGGATGTGTAAGATATATATATCCTTTAGATAGTAGCGAAAAACTTATAAATGATATGTTTATAATTATGGGCATATTAGCATGTACATCAATTCTTATATCATGGCTTTTAAGTAAGCTTCTTTCAGAAAAAATAGTTGGACCTATAAAAAAATTAAAGATAGTTTCTCAAAAAGTTACCAAAGGAGAATATGATAATAGAATAAAAATTAGAAGTGGAGATGAAATTGAAGATCTAGCACAAACTTTTAATGTAATGTCTGAGAGTATAAAAAATTATGTTGAAAGTTTAAAAGAGGAAAAACAAAAACAAAAGAGTTTTTTAGATAATGTGACGCATGAGTTTAAGACTCCATTAACAGCAATAATAGGATATTCTGAGATTATACCTAAATTAAAAAATCAAAATGATATAGATGAAAGTTTAGTTTATATGAAGGAAGAAGGAATAAGGCTTTTAAAGCTAGTAGAAGAACTTCTTGACTTATCAAAACTAGGAAAAAGCGAGTTTGAGATAGATAAAAAGAAAAATAATTTAAAAGAAGTCATAGAAGAAGTTTTAGTTATTATTAATCCGAGAATAAAAAAATATGAAATAGAAATAATTAAAAATACATTTGATATTGAAGCTTTAATAGATAGAGACAAGACCAAGCAAGTTATTTTAAATGTATTAGATAACGCTATAAAATACAGTGAATGTAGAAAGATAAAAATAAAATTGCAAGTTGAGAATAAAAAAATAATTTTAAATATAATAGATGATGGTATAGGTATAGCTAAAGAAAATATACCTAAACTTTTTGAGCCTACTTATAGGGTGAATAATTTAAATTCTATTAACAACAATGGAAATGGATTAGGTCTTTGCATATGTAAAGAAATAATGAAAAAGCAAGATGGAGATATAAAAATTAAAAGTAACCTAGGAGAAAGTACATCTGTAGAAATTATATTTAAAAGTAATTAGTATTATGAAAAATAATGAATGTTACATTTACGAAACATGAGTGAAATGTTTATGAGATGTTAAATTTTTATTATATGGGAGGAAACATAAGTGAAGAAAATTAGCTTAAAGGCTAAGATTATAGGCATATACACTACTATAATTATAATTTGCATTATAATGACAAGTTTAAATTATAGATTTTTATATAACAGAGTCAAAATAATAAGTGATAAAGATGATGTTGTAAATAAGATAAATATGTCTATACCTATAAAAATTGAAATTTCTAATGACAAATGGGGTGGTTATGTTTTTGAAGATGAGAATTCTATACAAATGATATGGAATTCCATAGGTGAGATTATGAATGATTTTTCGGAAGAGGAAAACTATATTACAGAAGGGACTAATATAAGCATTGATGCAAATGTTTACTATTTAAATGGTATGAAAGATAAATTTAAAATAAGCGATGTTCTTATTTTAAATAATCGCATGTATCATGATAACAATAAATTACCATTAATAAATAGATTGAAAAATGATTTGCTAGGTTACTTATATTCAACTTCTAATATAGCTAATCTCATAAATACTAGAAATAGAATAGTTATTAGTGATTCTAATAAAGTAAAAGAATTGAATGATTTAGATAAAGAAAAGTTAAAAAATTTAATAAGTAATTCAACTAAACTTGATAGTGATGATGGAATTAAAGCTTTAACAAAGGAAAAGAAGGAAGCTTTATCGCATATAAAAATTTATATTTATGATAAAGAAGATACTTCAATAAAAGTTAAAAGCTGCAATATTGTAAATATGGATGTATATATGGACGGAATATTTGTTGTTCAATATATGGGAGATGAAAATGGACAACACACATATTTTAAGGGAGACCTTAAAGGGATATGCGAAGATATATTAGAGAAAAATATTTAAAAATCATCAGCATTAGAGAGGGGAGTTAGTAATGAATATTAAAAAATTTATTTGCTTTATTGTAATCATATGTGTGTCTTTTAACCTTATTGCTTGTAATAAAAAAAGTTCAAAAGTAATTTATAAAGATGGATATTTAAATCTGGAAGGAAAGCATATAGTTGTTTATGTAGCATCTAGAGATGAAGTTGGTAGAACACTTTTAGAAATGTTTAAGGAAAAAACAGGATGTACATACGAATATATAAGAATGTCTACGCAAGAGGCATTAGAGCGAATTAGATGTGAAAAAAAATATCCTAAAGCAGATATATTTATAGGTGGAACTTGTGATGCTCATAATCTAATGAAAAAGGAGCAACTTTCAGAAAAATATATATGCAAAAATTACGATAGCATACAAAATGTATATAAAGATAAAGATGGATATTGGACAGGTTTAGAAGTTAATTTTTTATCTATTATTGTGAACAAGGATAGATGGGATAAAGAATTTGCAGATAAGGGATTAAAAATGCCAGAAAAGTATGAGGATTTACTTAATCCAATGTATAAAGGTGAGATTATAATACCAGATCCTAATATATCAGGAACAGGATATACTATTATAGCATCAATTGTACAAAATATGGGTAAAGAAAAAGCTATAGAATTTTTAAAAGAATTGAAATCAAATGTAGGACAATTTACATCTAATGGATATATTCCAGCACAGAAAGTTGCAACTGGAGAATATTTAATAGGTACAAATTTTATAGCAGATCAATTGTTAGTTAAAAATTCTGGATTTAATGTAATAACTAATATCCCTAAAAAAACTGGCTGGAATATAGATGCAATTTCAAAAATAAAAAATGGTCCAAATGAAGACGTTGGCAAATACTTTATAGACTTTTGTACAACCAAAGAGAGTGAGGAAATGATAATAAATATCTCTCAAGGTAAATCTACAAGAAAAGACATAAAAGATGATGATTATGAACAAAATTGTGAAGTAAATATGTATGATAATTATGATTTCAAAAAAGCTAGTGAAGACAGAGAGTGGTTAATTAAGATGTGGAATAGTTTTAAAGCGTAAATTTATAAATAAGGGAATATTTAAATTTAAACTTTTTTGAAATAACGTAATGACAATTAATACTTTAACTTTTTAAATTAATAATTAAACAACTTTCAATTTCTAGTATTTAGAACTTAAAACATTAAAATTTATTATTTGGGGGATAAATTTTAATGCAAATAAAATTAAAAGATAAATATTTTTAAGAAGTATTTATTATATTAAGGTAATTTGGAGGATAGATATGAATAAATTGACAAGTTTTTTTAGTATTAATAAAAAAGAGGCTACAGTATCAATTGAAGATCAAAGAAAGATGTGGTTAAAGGAATTCTTAAAAGCATTCTTAGTTGTATTTTCTGTGTATGCTTCTATGTATTTAATTAGAAATAATCTTAAAGCTGGACAACCACTTTTAAAAGAACAATTAGGTTTTACAACATCTGAACTTGGATATATAGGTTTTGGATTTTCTATAACTTATGCACTTGGTAAAACATTGTTAGGATATTTTATTGATGGTAAAAATGCAAAGCGTATAGTGTCATTTTTACTTATGATGTCTGCAACAATGGTCTTTGTAATCGGTCTTATACTAATATCAGGAAATAAATGTACTGGAGCTGTATTAATATTATGGGGATTAAGTGGATTTTTCCAAGCACCAGGTGGACCAAGTGCTTATTCAACAATTACTAGATGGACCCCTACTAATAAAAGAGGTAGATATTTAGGATTTTGGAATATGTCTCATAATATAGGGGGAGCATTAGCAGGAATGTTAGCATTATGGGGAGCAAATAAATTTTTCCATGGTAATGTGGCAGGAATGTTTATTGTTCCATCAATAATAGCAGCTGTTATTGGTTTTACAATGTTATTTGTAGGAAAAGATGAGCCAGAAGAGTTAGGTTGGAATTCTGCAGAAGAAATATTTGGTGAAGTTAAAGCTGAAAATAGTGCTGAATTAAATAACATGAGTAAATTTGAAGTGTTTAAAAAATATGTTTTAAAAAATCCATGGATTTGGGTCTTATGTGTAGCAAATGTTTTCGTTTATATAGTTCGTATAGGAATAGATAATTGGGCTCCTTTATACGTTACTGAACAATTACATTTTGCAATGGGTGATGCAGTTAATACAATATTCTATTTTGAAACAGGTGCACTTATTGGTAGTCTTAGTTGGGGATTTATATCTGACTTATTAAAAGGAAGAAGAGCAATAGTTGCAGTATTCTGTTTAATACTTACTGGATTTGCAGTTTTAGGATATAGATATGCTACAAGCGTTACAATGGTAAATGTTTCACTATGCGCTCTTGGTGCATTAATATTTGGACCACAATTATTAATAGGTGTATCTCTTGTGGGATTTGCTCCTAAAAAAGCAATTGCTGTTGCAAATGGTTTAAGTGGTACTTTTGGATATTTATTTGGAGATTCTACAGCTAAAGTTATGCTAGCTAAAATAGCTGATCCTAAATCATCAGGTGTAAATATTGGTGGAATGTGCCTTCACGGATGGAATGATGTATTTATTATATTCTATGGTGCACTTATAATTGGAATTTGTCTTTTATTAGTTGTTGCTTATGGCGAAGAAAAGAAGATAAGAAGCTTAAATAAGTCTGAAAAAGAAGCAGAAGAATTGGCTGCTTAATAGTATAAAAATAATTGCATAAATTAAGTATAGATATTTTGTATAACAAATGCTTTTCTAATGACAAAATAAGTTGTTAGAAAAGCATTTTATTTTTGCGATTTTTTATTTAAACACAAAAATTTATTGAGAAATTTTTAACATTTATCTATAAAAATACTCTAAAATTGTTGATTTATATAATATATTGTTATTTTTTTAACTTTTATAATTTTAATGTGTTGAAATTTGTTTTTAAATATGATATATTTACTCTCGAAAGTTAGTTGTACATACAAATGAAGCACTTATATACGAAATTTAAATTAAAACAATAACTTTCAATGGATTACTAGTAATTTATCTAAGATATAACTTTAAAAATTAAAAAATTGACTGATAAAAAATAAACAATGAAAAATAAAATTAGAATGATAAAAAATAAAATGGGAATGATAAAAATAAACAATTACTAAAAAATTTATAAATAGGAAGAAGATGAATATGATAGAAAAGAATATAGTAGAAAAAGACAAATTAACACCTAAAGATTATTTAAATAAAGTTTTGGCTGGAACTGCAACTGGAATTGTTGTAGGATTAATTCCAAATGCAATTCTAGGTTCAATATTTAAAGGACTAATAGATGTTTCTCCAATATTTGCCACTCTTTACAATGCTGTAAGTATTATGCAATTCATAGTGCCAGTTATTGTAGGTGTATTAGTAGGATTACAATTTAATCTTAATCCTATGCAATCAGTTATTGTTGGATCAGCAGTATTCTTAGGCTCAGGTGCTTATAAAGTCACAGAACATGGAGTACAAATGGTTGGTATAGGCGATTTAATAAACATAATGTTAGTTGCATGTATAGCTGTATATGTTGTTAGATTAATAGGAAATAAATTAGGATCGTTAACAATATTATTATTACCAATTGTTGGAGCTGGTGTGGGTGTTATTGGAATGCTTATGCTTCCATATGTAAGACAAATTACTATAACAATAGGAAACTTAATTAATAATTTCGCAGTGTTACAACCATTATTAATGTGTATTTTAATTAGTGTTTCATTCTCGGTTTTAATTATTTCACCAATTTCAACTGTAGCAATAGGAATTGCCATAGGAATAACAGGACTAGGTGCCGGAGCAGCTGCTATTGGGGTTACTGCTTGTACAGCTGTTTTAGTAATTGGATCAAGAAAAGTGAATGAAAGTGGAGTTACTTTATCTGTGTTATTAGGAGCCATGAAAATGATGATGCCGAATTTAGTTACCTATCCAATAATAGCAGTACCTATTATTGCAAATGGTATCTTAAGTGGAATAGGTGCTTATCTGTTTAATATCTTAGGTACACCGAATAGTGCTGGATTTGGATTAGTTGGATTAGTTGGTCCTTTAGCGGCTATAAATAGTTCGGGATCAATTATTGGAGTATTAATAGCATTTGTGGTTATACCTTTTGTAGGTGCATTTGTTATTGATTGGTTCTGTAGAAAAGTTATACATTTATATGATGAAAATATTTTTAAATATATTTAATTTGTAATTGAAGCAAAAGAGGAGAGTGAATTGAAATGAAAATTGCAATTGTTGGAGCAGGAGCTATGGGCTCACGTTATGGATATATGTTACATGAATCTGGAAATGAAGTTTTCTTAATAGATGCATGGAAGGATCATGTAGATACTATAAATAAAGAAGGATTAACAGTTGAAGAAAATGGAGAATGTAAGAAGGTAAAAATACCAGCAATGTTACCAGAAGATGCTAAAGAAGTTCCAGACTTAGTAATTTTATTTACTAAATCAATGGGATTAGAATCTATGTTAAAATCTGTAAATAATATTTTAGGAAAACATACAAGAGTATTATGCCTATTAAATGGATTAGGTCATAATGAAACTATTGAAAAATATGTTGATAGTAAAAATATACTTATGGGTGTAACTTTATGGACAGCTGGATTAGCAGGTCCTGGACATGTTGTATTAACTGGAGATGGAAGCTTAGAAGTACAAAATATTGATTCTAATATGGAAGTAGAAGCAAGAGAGATTTGTGACATATTAAATCAAGCAGGATTAAAAGCTCATTATAGTGAAAATGTTATATTTTCAATATGGCGTAAAGCATGTGTAAATGGAACTTTAAATAGTTGTTGCACAATTTTAGATTGTAATATTAAGGAGTTTGGAGAGCTAAAAGAAGCTCCAGAGCTTATTCGTAATATTATAAAAGAATTTGCTGATATTGCTGCTAAATATGGAGTAGAATTAAATGTTGAGGAAGTTGCAAAAGGAATAGAAAAAATATATGATCCAAGCCAAGCTGGAGAACACTATCCATCAATGCATCAAGATTTAATTCAAAATCATCGTCTTACAGAGATTGATTATATAAATGGATATGTATCTAGAAAAGGTAAAGAATTTAATATAAATACAGAATGTAATGATTTATTAACAACTATGGTTCATGCAAAAGAACAATTACTTGTTAAATAAATACAGTTATTTAAAAAGTTGATTATTATTTAAATAGTAATCAACTTTTTTTGATATTATTTATACAATTAAATAACGATCTTGATAATAAAATATAGGGTAAAGAAATACTTTTATATAAAATAGTGGTATTAATTTAGTTGCAAATTTTAAAAATTATCTTTAATATATTATTTATATAGATAAAATTATAAAAAATTAGAACGGAGGGCATAATGCTTGAACAAAATTTTTGTGAGTGTTTATTTTTCACTGCAACTAGATTAAAAAAGATAGCAGCCAAAATAGCTGAAGACGAGTTAAAGCCACTAGGATTATCTCCTACATATGTATATATACTTCTTGGCGTAAAGTTTAAACCTGGAATAACACAAAAGGAATTAAGCAAAGAACTTCACTTAAAACCATCTACAATAACGAGACTTATAGATAAATTGGTTATAAATGGTTTAGTTGAGAGACGAGCTGAAGGAAAATTATCTCATATATATTTAACTAATGACGGAGAAAAAATTCAAGAGGATATACAAAAGTACAGATTAAAGTTACATAATCGTTATAGAGAAATATTAGGAGAAGACTATAATTTATTAACCAAGATAACAAATGATTCTGCAAGGATATTAGAATCTAAGTAGAGCGTTATACAAGTAACTCAAATGTGGACAATGTATTAAAAATATATTATAATAAATGCTTTTCTAATGACGAAATAAGTTGTTAGAAAAGCATTTTATTTTTTGCAACTTTTTATAATCATTAATTGTCTAATAGATGTAATAAGGCATTTAAATAAGTTACAGTCTATTTATAAAGAAAGCTTAGCTAATATATATATATATTAATACTTTAGTATTCTTTTAGAATTTGTGGTATGGGTGTAAAAATAAAAATCATTATGTTAAGGGAGATAATATGATTAATGAAAATACGTTAGTATATAGATTTTATAATAAAAGTCTAATGAAAAATAGTTTGGTAAAAATGGCCATGAAAGGAGATTCAGAAGCATTTACAAGTTTAATAAAGGAAAATAAAACATATCTTTATAAAATTGCTTATAGTTATGTAAAAAATGAACAGATAGCTTTAGATATATTACAAGAAAGCACATATAAGGCATTTATTAATATAAAAAAACTAAAAAAAGAAAGTGTTTTTAAAACATGGATAACAAAAATAGTAATAAATGAATGTATAAATACAATAAGAAAAAATGCAAAAATTACTTATTTAAATGATAATGATATATTGATTAAAAAAGAGTTTATATCTACTGAGGAAAAACTTGATTTATATGAAGCAATTGATAAATTGAGAAATAACTATAAAACAGTAATAATCCTTAAGTATTTTAATGATTTATCGTTAAGAGATATATCTTATATTATGGAGATACCAGAAAATACAGTTAAAAGTCATTTGAAAAGAGCTAAAAATGATTTAAGTAAAATTTTAAAGGAGGACTTTTTAAATGAATAAGAACTATGAAAATATTAGTATACCAGATAATATAGATGATTTTATAGATATTGGGGTAAAAAGAGCTGTAGATTTAAAAAATATTAAAAGAAAAAAACTTATTAGAAGAAATTTAGGGATTACAGCAGCTTCCTTAATTATTGTTTTAACTATAGGGTTTTCAAATCCAGCATTAGCAGCTAAAATACCTATTGTTGGAAATGTATTTCAAGCTATTGAAAAAAATATATACTTTCCAAGTAATTATTCAGAATACTCTACATCAGTCAATGAAACAGCATACTCTAATGGAGTAGGTGTAACTTTGTCGGATATATTATGCGATGGACAATCTTTATATGTAACATATATTGTTGAGAGTGAAAAGCCTTTTAAATATACGTCGTGGGGAGAGGCACCTTTAACAATGAATCAACTTATAACAAGTGAAGAATATAATAAAGTAGATTTCTCTAATAAACAACTAGACAATACAGGAATTGCTGGTCTTGAAGGAAAATTTATTGATGATAATACTTTCGTCGGTATGGAAAAGTATAAACTGTCATCGCTAAAAATATCTATCCCAGATGAATTTATATTTCAAGTTAAATACATATCATTTCAAACTGATTCAGTAGAAAATGATGAAAAACGTGATGTGAAATCTGGTACATGGGCTTTTAAAATACCTGTAAAAGTGAATAAAGATATTAAAAGAGTTGTAAATCTAGATAACATAGGAAATGACAGTGTAAATTTAAACTCGCTATCAATAACACCTTTTGATATGATATTTAGTTTAACTTATAACAAAGGTAAGTGGAGTGACTATGAAGTTTCGATTTATGATGAAAATAGAGAAGAACTTAATTTTTCAGATAGTAGTATAGATGAAGATAATAAAACTGAAAATATTATTTTTAAAGCACCTTCTAATGAAAGTAAAAATATTAGGGTTATAATAAATAAACCCATATTAGAAAAGGGCGAAACAATAACTGAATCAAAAGGTCAAAGTGAAACTTCCTATAAAGAGATTGGAAAAGAATTAATATTTGATGAGATAATAAACATAAAATAAACATAATATGATTAGATATTAATAAACAAGCTAATGATATTAAAAGAATCATTAGCTTATGTTATAATTGTCTTAAAATGCAGACGTTATTTAAGCGATAGAGAAACTTTAAGAGAGGAAGTGAGATTATGAAAAAAAGATTTAACACAACAGGAGTATGTGTTCCTAGAAAGCATTATATGGTAGATATATCAAATAAAATAGATGAGATAGAAAAACTTGTAGAGGAAGAATTTTATTTTGTTATAAATAGACCAAGGCAATTTGGAAAAACAACAACACTAAATGAATTGTATAAGAGATTAAGTGGTAAATATAGTGTAATAAGAATGGATTTTGAACTTATAGGAGAAGATTTTGCAAGTGAGGAGAGATTTTGTGAAACCTTTGTAGACTATATGTCTAGATTTACTAATATAGATATCAGAAAAGCATCAACGTTAACAGAACTTTCAAATAGGATAATGGATTTGACAAAAGATAATGAAATTATACTTATCATAGATGAAGTTGATAAAAATTCTAGCAATAGATTATTTTTAAGCTTTCTTGGTATGCTTAGATCATTATATTTAAGTAGAGAACAGGATCTTGGGACTACTTTTAAATCAGTTATATTAGCAGGTGTGTATGATATTAAAAATTTAAAATTAAAGGTTAGAGATAATTCAGAAATAAGATATAATTCACCATGGAATATAGCGGTGAATTTTAATATAGATATGAGTTTTAGTGAGATAGAAATAGGAACTATGCTAAAGGAATATGCTGCTGAAAATGCATTACCATTAAATATAGAATTTCTTAGTAAGGAGATATATAAATTTACAGCAGGATACCCATTTTTAGTATCAAGAATATGTCAAATAATAGATGAAATTTTATTATCAGAAAATAAAAGGGAATGGACAATATTTGATATACAAAGAGCGGTAAAATTATTATTAGAAGATAAAAATACATTATTTGATGATTTAATTAAAAATCTTGAAAATAACTCAAAGTTATATGAATGCTTATATAGTATCTTAGTTAGTGGTTTACAAATAACATACAATATAAATAATCCGACTATAGATTTAGGTCATATGTTTGGATATTTAGTAAAAGATAAAAATAACAACACTATCGTATCAAATCAAATTCTTAAAGAAGTTATTTACAATTATATGATATCAAAAACGGATACTAGAACAATGTCTAAATATAATTTTAAAGATAACTTTATAAATGAAGATAATACCCTTGATATGGAGAATGCATTATTAAGATTTCAACAATTTATGAAAGAGAATTATAGTTCTAGAGATATAGAGTTTTTAGAAAGACAAGGAGTTCTTTTATTTTTATCATTTATAAAACCAATAATTAATGGAGTTGGATTTGATTATAAAGAAGTTCAAATTTCAGAAGAAAGAAGATTGGACGTTGTTATTCAATATAATAAATGTAAGTATATTATAGAAACAAAAATTTGGCATGGAGAAATTGCACATAAAAAAGGTTTAAATCAATTAAAAAATTATCTTGAAATAGAAGGTTTAAATAAGGGATATTTATTAATATTCAACTTTAATCAAAATAAAGAATATACTCATAGTGAATATTATGTAGATGATAAAACTATTTTTGAAGTTAGAGTTTAAAAGAAATAGTAGCTTACTAATTGAAAGTGAAGCTACTATTTTTTATTAATATTTTAGAATAAGAGATGGTGAATCATGTCATAAATAAATGAGGTTTTTAGGCTTATACATTAATATTACTTGGTTAAGGCTGTTTTTATTTGCATATATACAAACCTTTCATGAACTGTAAGTGTTGTATTCCATTATTGTTTTGTATAATAAACTCAAAGACATGATTAATAAAAGCATTAGTTTAGTGATTATGAAATTAGAATTTATTATCTAAAGTGCAATGCACTTTATTAAATGGAGGAAATAAAGAATGGTTGAGAAAATATTAGAAGTACAATCTTTACGTAAGTATTATGGGAAAAAGGATAATGTTACAAAAGCTATAGATGGCAGTAGCTTTCAAATTGTAGATGGAGAGTTTGTTGGTATTATGGGAAGTAGTGGGTCTGGAAAAACAACATTACTGAATTGTATTGCAACAACTACTTGTCCAACAGATGGGAAAATTCTTTTAAAAGGTGAAGATATAGGACGATTTAAAGGAAAGAAACTGGCTGATTATAGAGGAAATCGTATTGGATATCTGTTTCAAAATTTTGAGTTAATTGATAACTTGAATGCTAGAGAAAACATTATGTTACCTGTTTCTATTCATAATATGATGGGAAAAGAAGATGAAAAAAGAATTGATGAACTTGCAAAATATTTAGAGATTGAAGATGTAATGACAAAATTCCCATCAGAAATGTCTGGTGGACAAAAACAGCGTGTAGCAGCTGCTAGAGCATTAATTATGAATCCAGAAATAGTTCTTGCAGATGAGCCTACTGGCGCATTAGATTCAAAAAATGCAAAATTATTAATGAAAAAACTTTCTGGACTAAATCAAAAGCAGAGGGCAACTATTTTAATGGTAACTCATGATCTTAATGTAGCAAGTTACTGTTCACGAATTTTATTTATTCAAGATGGAATGGTTTTTCATGAACTTAGAAAAAGAGTTCCAGAAGAATCTCAAGAAGCTTTTTATGAAAGAATCATTTCAGTAATGGCACAATTGGGAGGAGGAAGTGCAAATGTTCTTTGATTTAGTTAAGAAAAATAGTAGACGAAATAGAAAAGAAAACGGGCTATTTTTTGTATCTTTGATTGTGTCAATAATAGCATTTTATATTATTTTATCATTAGAAAATCAGGATGTAATAATATTTTTAAAAACAATAGAAAGTGATGCAGTTAATCGTCTATTATTACTAACGCCTGTACTATATGCAGTTTCATTATTTATTTTATTCTTTTTGGTTTACTTTGCAGGAAAGTATCAGTTGGAAAAAAGAAGTCATGAGATTGGTATGTATTTGATGCTTGGTATGCGTCGTAAAAGATTATTCTTTATGCTTCTGGTAGAAGAGGTATGGAATAGTATCATATCACTTGCTATTGGAATTCCTATAGCTGTTTTTATATCAGAGATGATTAGCATGATTACAGCCAAAGTTGTTGGGTTTGGTATTATAGGACATAAATTTTCATTTTCTATTTTGGCAGTGCTGTGGACGCTGGTTGGTTATTTTCTTATTAGATTAGCAGCTCTATTAATATTAAGTGGAAATATTGCAAAAAAAGAAATAATGCAATTACTATCAGAATCTCAAGACAAAAAACATAAGGTTCACAATAGGGTTTTTACAATAATAAAGCTATTACTAGGAATTACATTATTGATTATTTCTTATGTACTGGCTATTGCAGGAGATGCATGGACTTCTATTAAGGTTATGGGAATTACAGTTATTTTAGGGCTTTGTGGTACTTTTCTTTTATTTCATGGTATTGGAATATTATTTGAAACTATTCTTAAAAAGATGAAGAATAAAAATGGGTTAGAAATATTTACATTTAGACAGTTACAGGAGAATGTATTTCTTAAATCAAATTCTCTTGCAGTTTCATCACTATTAGTTTTGATAGCATTGTGCTGCTTTGGTTATGGTGTTTCAGTAAGTTTTAACTATAGTTCAATAAATCAGAATGTGCTACATTATACATTTGAAGGAAAAGAGCAAGAGATAAAGGCAGAATTAAATAAGCTACAAATGCAAGATTATATGAATGAAATATTTGAGGTTAAAATAGGTCATTTAAGTAATTCTGATAATAGAGATAGCTTTTCTTATGAAAATTTAATAGAGGCTGTGAAGAAACAGGAAGATTTTAATGATAAGGATATCTTATTAAATAATCTTCAGCATTTCACATATCCATATTTGATTTCTTTATCAGGATATAATAACATTCTAAAATTGGCAGGAAAGGATACCATCAAGCTTGGTGAGAATCAAGTAGCGTTATATAATGGTCTAGAGTTTTCATATGGAAATACAGCAGAAATATTGAGAAGTGTACTTAAAGAAAAAGTAAAGGTAGAAATTGAAAATAAGGGATATGAGCTTGTAGAACAACTTTGCCAAGATAATATTGTCACTGATCGTTCTATAAATATTAGTTATGGATTGATTGTTTCAGACGATGTATTTAATCGTTTTACAAATGGAGAACATAGTTCTTATTGGAATGCAGCATTAAAAGATGATTTTGTGAAAGATAATGGGTTAATGCAGGCAATCAGACAGGTAAATGAATTACTTAATAAGACAAATCTAAAGTATGAAAGCTACCTACAAAATATGGGAAGACAATTGTTTTATACAGTGGCAGCTAGCTATACAACAATTTACCTTGCAATTATTTTCTTGATTATTGCCAATACTGTTATAGGAGTTCAATTTTTAATGCAACAGCAAAAGACAGAAAGACGCTATCAGACAATAATTCGTCTTGGATGTGATTATAAGGATTTATGTAAGTCGGCTAGAAAACAGATAAAATGGTATTTTTCTTTTCCAGTAGTGGTTGCAGCAATTGGAAGTATATTTGGAATTAGGGCATTACTTTCAGGGACTGCCACTTCAGAAATGAAATCAAAAATTGGTGCATTAATGATAGTTGCAGTACCTATAATTATTGTATTTTGTGTGGTAGAATTTTGTTATATCATTGCTGTAATACAAATGAGCGATAAGCAAATAGTTGCATTGATGAATATGAAAAGAGAAGATAGATAATAATATAAAATTACATTAAGTTAAACTTAGAAAGGGGGATTCAAATGAAAAAGATTGTCATAGTTGAGGATGAATTATTTATGAGGGAAGAACTTGTATCTATATTGCAGAAAGAAGCATACGTTACTTGTTGTATTACAAGCTTTATCAACACAGCAGAAGAAATCTTAAAGGCATCCCCTGACCTTGTGTTGTTAGATTTGAATTTACCAGGCGTAACTGGTTTTGAAATATGTAAAACAATTAGGATGAAAAGCACTGCCCCTATACTGGTGCTCACTAGTCGAGACCAATTAAGAGATGAACTACATGCTTTAGGGTTAGGAGCAGATGAATACCTTACAAAGCCATGTAACAAAGATAGATTAATAGCTAGAATTTCTAATTTGCTTCGTAGATATGAAGATAGAAATCATTTTATTGAAATAAAAGGAGTAAAACTTGATTTGCAAACTTATACAATGTATGCTAATGAGCAGTCCATTGTACTAACTGAAAATCAAGGGAAAATAATGGAGCTTCTTTTATTAAATGCAGGTAAAATTGTTACAAAAGATATGCTGTTTGAGAAAATATGGGGCACTAAAGAGTACATTGATGAAAATGCACTACAAGTTAATATGACAAGGTTAAAAAAGACAATTAGAAGTTTAAACATAAAGTATGAAATTATAACAGTAAGAGGCAAGGGATACAATCTTGTAGCAATTGAGGAAAAAGAAAATGATTAGAAAGTTAGTTAGCATCTTTTTAAAATATAAAATATGGCTTGTTGTAATTATGATTTTTAATGTTATGTTTGGTGTTTTTCTTTGGTTAATTGATGCTAATGGTTTCACTTATATTTTTCCAACCATGATAATTGGTTCTATTTTATTATATAGTTTAATTAGTTTTGTAGTTTATGGTATAGATAAAAGAAAAGAAGAAGCACTTATAGAGTTTATAGAAAATCCAGATTTGCATGAAGAAGAAGTATGTCTTAGTTTTCTTTCAGGTGGAGAAAAAGAGATTATTCATTTAATTGGAGAAAAGCTTCGTAAAAAGAAGGAGCTAATCAAAAAGCAAGATTTAAATCTAAAGGAATATGAAGAGTATATAGAAACATGGGCACATGAGATAAAAACACCATTAGCGTTGATGACGTTTGTTCTTGATAATAGAAAGGAAGAGATTTTATTTCCAATCTATCAGAGATTAGAATATGTAAGAACTAAAATGCAAGAAGATATCGAAAGAATGTTATATTATTCAAGAGTGAAATCTGAGCATTTAGATTATATTTTTACCAAAATATCACTTGATGAAATCAGTAAAGATGTTGTTGATGAGTATAAAAACTTAATAGAGGAACAAAAAATTACTATTAATAATGAAGTAGGAAATATACAGGTACTTTCTGATAAAAAAGGGTTAATATTTGTGTTAAGACAGGTTTTAAGTAATTCTATAAAATATATGGATAGAGAAAAATTCAATCCTTTCATAACACTACTTACTAAGATTGATAATAAAAGTGGTAATATAATGCTTGTAATTAAAGATAATGGAATAGGCGTTAAGCCGTATGATTTGCCATTTTTATTTGATAAAGGATTTACAGGAGATACTGGAGAACAGAGAAAACGATCTACTGGAATGGGACTTTATTTGGCAAAGCAAGTAGCTGATAGCCTAAAATTTAAAATCGAAGTTTCAGAAAAATACAAAGATGGTTTTGAAATATCTTTGTTATTTCCTATCATAGAATAGTAAAACCTCATTTATTTGTGATATGGTGAAGCGTACCTGTAGAGAACCCAAATAAATAGATAATGATTAAAGGTTAATTAATAAGTCAATTATGTTAAATATGTAATTGGCTTATGTTATAATTATTGTAGTTATTATGTGTAGCAAAGAAAAATGAGTAATGGGAAAGGAGGATATATGATGGCAGTATATTTAAATACTAATAAATCTTTAGAAAATTATAAAAGGTTATTAAATATAGATTATTTTGTTGATAAATCAATGATAATAGAAAAAACTAATAAGCTTATTAATACAGCAAATAGTTATATATGCATAACAAGACCAAGACGATTTGGTAAATCAAGTGTTGCTGATATGTTAGGTGCTTATTATTCGAAGGCTGTGGATTCAAAAGAGATTTTTGATAGACTTAATATAAGCAAATCTTATGATTATGAAGAGCATTTAAATAAATATAATTTAATTAATATATCCTTTAATAAAATACCAGAAATCGGGAAAAGCTTTGATGCTTATATGGATATGATAAAGACATCATTAATAAATGATATTAATGATGCTTTTCCAAAAATTGATAGTAAAAAATATTTCACTATAAGTGATATGTTAAGTGATACTGGAGAAAAGTTTATTTTTGTTTTTGATGAATGGGATTATATTTTTAATAATAATTTATTTATTGAAAATCAAAATGATTTTTTAGAGTTTTTAAGAAATCTCTTAAAGGATCAACCTTATGTAGCTCTTGCATATATGACAGGAGTTCTTCCTATAAAGAAATATTCAAGCGGTTCTGCTCTTAACATGTTTGATGAATTTACATTTTTAAAAGATAGAACATTTGATGAATATTTTGGATTTACAGAAGATGAAGTTATGAAGCTTTGCAATAAAAATAAAAATATTAGTTTTAAAGAATTAGAAAATTGGTATAATGGTTATTTAACTGCAAAAGGAGTTAAAGTATATAATCCAAGATCAGTAGTGAAAGCACTACAAAATAATTACTATGAAAGTTATTGGACTAATACTGGTGCTATGGATGAGGTAGCAGAGTATCTTAAATACAATACATTAGAAATCAGAGATGATGTAATAGAAATGGTATCGGGTGAGGAAGTTGATATTATAATAGACGAGGAATTTAGGGCAGGTCAAGGAGTACCAAGGACTAAAGAAGAAATATACTCGGCTATGATAGTACTTGGATTTTTATCATATTATGATGGGTATTTAAAAATACCTAATAAGGAACTTATGAAGGAGTTTGAAAAGGCTTTAAGAGATAAATCTTTTGGATATGTTTCAGAGATAATAGCTAATTCAAAAAGAATGTTAAAGGCAACAGTTAATGGAGATATAAAAACTGTGGAAGCTATACTTCATGATATCCATAACTCAGAAATACCAATACTTCAATATAATGATGAGAACAGTCTTTCATGTGTTTTAACTTTAGCATATCTTTCTGCTAGAGATACCTATAGAGTAGAAAGAGAAGAAAAAACAGGAAAGGGTTATGCAGACTTTACTTTCCATCCTAGAAGAAAGAATGACACGGCCTTTATAGTTGAACTCAAAAAGGATGAATTACCAGAAGTAGCACTAAATCAAATTAGAGAAAAAGAATATGTAGAGAAGATAAGACGCGAGAATGATGGCAAAAAAGTATTAGCAGTGGCAATATGCTATGATTCAAAGAATAAAGAACATACTTGTAAAATTGAAAAAATCTAAGATGATAATATAGATAGGCTCAGTGTAGTCTATCTGTATTTTTGTAAAAAATATAATATTATATATACAGGATAATAGTCCAATGTAGGAGCCAATATCCTGTATTTTTTGAATGTGCCTAAAACTATGCTTGGGGTTTTAATATACGTGGCTCATAAACTTCTGCAACGGCTTTCATAATGAAAATGAAGCAGACAGCAAAAAATATTATTGTTACAATGAGAAGTACATATTGGTAAGCAAATTTGCCAAGTATAAATCCATAGATTAATGATCCAAAGGGAACAGCTCCTTGACAGAACACACCCAATAAAGCAAAGAACCTTGCTCTCATTTCATTTGGAACCATTTTTTGAAGATTTACATTCATAGGTGTGTTTATTCCTGAATTGAACAATCCACATAATAGTATTACTGCTGCTAAAATTATAAATAGTTTCAAGTTATGACCACCAAGATAATTTACAGCATTTGGGTATAAGGAAAATGTAAGTACAAAAAGCATAGCTGCTTGAAGTAAAATTGCAAGTTTTATTACCATTTTTGTACTAAATTTCTTTAAATAAGCACCTATTGATATATTTCCAAGTAGTATACCAACGGTAAAACATGAAATTAAATAGCCATACTGCTGTGAATTAAAACCTACACATTTTTTTAATACATAGGGAAATACTATATCAAAAAAAGGTGCAACAAGAAAATTACTTAGCAAGCAAAATAGGAAAAGTTGATTTAAAGCTTTATTTTTCTTTATAAAGCCAATTACACTAGCATTTTCTGTAAAAAATAATTTTAAAGTTATTCTTTCTCTTTGTCTATTTATATTTTTATAAATTATAAGAAATGAACAAAGTGCTGATATTATAAAGGATATACCATTTAAATAAAATACTGTTTTTATTCCTAAAATTCCATATATTATACCTCCAAGACAAGGGCCTATAATCATTGAAATTGCATCACTGCCGCCTCGCATGGACATGGCTTTCATAAGTTCTTCTTCTTTTATGAGTTCTGGAAGAATTGCTGTAGATGATGCTGAAAAAATACTATCCATAATAGAAATAAATATCTGTATTAAAAATAGTGTATAAATATTTAAATTATTCCATAAGGCTAAAAATCCTAAAGTGAGCATTAAAATTCCTCTGCCAATATCGGTTATTACCATAATGTTTTTTCTATTCTTTCTATCACCTAAAATGCCTGCAAAGGGTAATGTGATTACATTAGGTAACAGATTAAGAGCAGAAAATATTCCCATCATAATTGCAGAATGAGTTATATCCAATATATAAAGTGGTATTGCTATCTGTTGTATTCCAGTTCCAATGTAGGATATAAATCTTCCTAACATATAAAATAATAAATTTTTTTTAAGTTTCATTTTATCTCCTTATATTAAAATTGATCTTTTACTATTATTTATAAAGTTATAGTAACGTGACTTCCATCTTTCGAGTGTACATCAACAATTTTTAAACCTTTGTATTCTCTTAAAATGTCAATACAACTTGAAAGTTCTTTCCAATCAATTATATTTACATATTTTTTATCTTTTTCAGGTATATGTTTTTGAATAAATGGGGTATCTACAATTGAAATTCCAAATTTTAAAAGTGCATTAGGCACAGGCACTGTAAATCCCCTTTTACCTGACTTAATATATATTTTCATAAAATTTCCTCTCTATTCTATACTAACTTCTACTAAATCACCATTTGCACTTTTCACATCTACTATTTTTCCTGAAAGGTTATTGTCTATTGCATCGGAAATAAGATTCAAATCTAAATTTTCCATTCCCTTAATGTTATCAGCTATTGGTATTTTACCTATAGTTTTAAGCATAGTTTTTATAAACTTAATTGGAAGATTTACATTTACATCATCTCCCTCATGAGAAGTAACCTTTATTTTAAGCATTTTGTTTATGATGTCTGTATCGTTTGAAGTATTTCCTAATGTTTCAATGGATGTGCTCTTAGTGTTAAGTGCTTCTATAAGTTGTTCTGCTTTTTCAGAAGTTATTTTACCTTCTTGTACCATTTTTAATATTTTTGACATTTCTTCATTCATTTTAAACGCTCCTTTAATTAACATATTAGGCATAATCAATTAAATAATAAGTCCATCTGTCAAGCCTACTTTTTATTTTCTTTCATATGCCTTATTCATTTAACATTTTAATGGCTTGGTCTGAAGTTATCTCTCCTTTGTCTAGCATATCTACTATTTTCTTCTTATCTACGGAAGGTTCCTTTGCTACCTTATATCCAAGAGAAGTTATAACTTCATCTAATTTTGCTCTTACTGTTGGATAGGATATGCCAAGTTCCTTTTCAACATCTTTTATATTTCCTCTATTTTTTAAAAACACTTCTATAAATTTTAATTGTTCTCCTGAGAGATATTCAAACTTTGACATTTCAAAATCATTTTCTATTACAGTACTGCATTTAGAGCACTTTAGTTTTGAAATGAAAAGTTTAGAAGAACAAACAGGGCATTTACTAATAACTTTATATGCCAAATTATCACTTCCTTTCTTGTGTTTATAATATATCACTTTAAATTAAATAAATCAATATTAGAATTAAATAAATTAATATTAATATTAATTTATTTAATATTATAAAGTTTTATATTGATATTATTAAGTTATGAATTAATAATAAAGTAAAATATATTAAGGTATTTTTCATAGAACGGGAAAATGGAATTACCATGGTGCAAGGGAGAAGAATATTCATCTTACGGAGTATTTATTTCTGATGAAAAAGGTGAAGTGGATTTAGATTTAGCTAAGCCAGTAAAAGGTACTTATGAAGCTAATGATAGCATGGGATTAATTTATTCATTGAAAAAGTCTAGAACTGAAGGCAAAAACATTGCAGAAAATATATCTATTGATGAACCAATGATTATGAATATGGTATTTGAATCTTCTGATGAAAAAAAGGAAATTAATTTAAAGCGATTGTTTAAAACAGAAGATGTTATCATAAAGAATATATGTGAAGAAGAGTTTAATGGGCAGTTATTTTATAAAGAAAAACCTAATAATAAAACAGTTTTAATGGTAGGCGGATCAAGTGGAGATGTAAGAGCATTAGCTCTGTTAGTAGCACCGCTTGCATCTACTGGATTTAATGTTCTTATAGTTCCATTTTTTGATTCAGAAGGATTACCAGACAAATTAGAAAAAGTTGCACTAGAATATTTTGAAAAAATATTTAAATGGATCGAGAATAATGAAATTACGTGTTCTAAAGAGATATTTCTACATGGAACATCAAAACAAAACCCAATTAGTTAAAAGTCTTGAAAAAAAGGATTTTGTATCTATAATACCTAGTAAAAAAGATAAGAGATCTGTAAATGTATGTGTGACTGATTTAGGAATGGATGCCATTATTAAATGTGGGAAAGATGGCACTATTGATTTCATGGCTGATATTTTTAAAGATTTTACTAAAGAAGAAATAGAAACTCTTTGGAAGCTATTGGTTAAACTATATCGCTTTGATGGTATAGAAATGGATGGATTTGAAGAGAAGGTTCAAGTTCCTATCATTAATAGGGGAGACTATAGGTGCAGCCATATCATTTTGGTTATATAGAAAAGGTTTTAAGAAAAAGATAGAAAAATTTTCAGTTAATAATAGATACTTAAAAAAATTAGTAAAGAGTCAAGGCAAAGAAAGCACTTATCTAGTATTTTTAATAAGATTATTACCTTTTGTGCCTTCTGGATTTGTAACATTAGGTGCTTCAGTGAGTAATATGAATATTATTCCTTTTACAATAGCAACTTTTTTAGGGAAAATACCTTCTATTATATTAGAAGCATTGGTAAGCTACGACTTTATTAATATACAAGATAATTGGGCTAGGCTAATAATTACGCTATTGTCATTAATTTTAATCATAATTTTTATGAACAAAAATTATAAATATAATGAGGAATAATTTATATATATAGGTAGAAACAATTATATATGTTAATAAATACTTTTATAATTAATGAAATATGTTGTTATGAAAGCATTTTATTTTTGAATTTTTTAGTGATATACTAAATTAGTTATTATAAAGAATCAGCAAGGATGAAGTATAAACATGGAAAATAAAAATTATTTGTACGATAATTATTTAAATATGGCTAGAAATTTAAAAAGTGAGAGAAACTTATTAAAAGCTTTAAAATTTTATAAAAAAGCATATGCATTAAATGTAGGTAAAACGGATATAGAATTTTTACTTGATATGGCATTATTATATGATGAAATTGGTTTGAGAAAAGAAGCAGAAGAAAAATATTTAGAAATAATTAATTTAGATGAAGATGAACCCAGAGCTTATTATGGTTTAGGAACTATATATGATGAATTAGGCGATTTGTCAAAAGCAAAAGAGTATTACAAAATATCAATACAAAAAGATTCAAGTTATGATAAAGCATATTTCTTTTTAGCCAATATATATGATGAATTAGGTGATAAAAAAAAGGCAATTTTAAATTATAAAAAAACTATTGAATTAAATAACAATGATTTATGGGGATATGCGAACTTAGCTTGCATTTTTGAAGAATTAGATAGAAATGAAGAAGCGTTAAAATATATAAATAGGGCTCTAGAAATAAATCCTAAACATTATAGAATATTGTTTAACAAAGCTGTAATATCAAATAAATTACATAAGAAACAAGAAGCTATAGATTATTATAAAAAGTCTATAAAAGCAAATCCTACATATACATATAGTTTTTTAAATTTAGCTGTTATATATAGGGAAGATAATGATTTTACAACTGCAATAAATGTAATAAATAAAGGAATAGAAATAAATCCAGAAGAAGGATTCTTATATTACAATAGAGCTTGCTTCTATGTTAATACAAAGGAATTATTAAAGGCTTTAAAAGATGTAGAAAAGTGTATAGAGCTAAATGATTTATTCTTAGATTATATGAAAAAAGATAAAGAACTTGATCCTATAAGAGATTTAAAGGAATACAAAGAATTTATAAACAACATTTAATAGAATAATATGGTATTATTTTATATAGTGATGCAAAAATGATGTGTTTTAAATATGTGTTCATATATGTAATAGGTAAAGTGGCATTGTAATTTTTAGTTTTCTTAAGTTCAATTACTCTCGTCAGCTTTGCTTATACATATATGAATACTTTGCTAAAATAAATATTAAAGAAAGTGGGGGCGAAGGCTTATGAAGGAAACTTTTACAGAAGGTTTAGAGATTTCAATGAATAATCTTTACAAAACAGGAGCATTTTTAACATGTGGAGACGAAAATAAAGCTAATACTATGACAATTAGCTGGGGAAGTGTAGGTTATATTTGGAGACGACCTATATTTATGGCACTAGTTAGAGAAACAAGATATACTAAAGAATTTTTAGATTCTGGTGATAACTATACAGTTAGTATACCATTTGAAGGAAGTATGAAATCAGCACTTACTATATGTGGAACAAAATCAGGTAGAGAGATAGACAAAGAAAAAGAAGCTAATATAAAATTTATACCTAGCAAAAGTGTAAGTAGTCCTATAGTTCATGGATGTAATAAATATTATGAGTGCAAAATATTGTTTAAACAAGAAATGGATTTAGATAATATTGATCCTGAAATCAAAGATAAATTCTATGGCGAAGGTGAATCAAAGCATGTATTATATTTTGCTGAAATATTAGAAAGCTATACTAAATAATAAGTATTTATCTATGTTATTAAACAGAGTCTTTTATTTTCACAATAAAAAGCTATTACTTAACTGGGTTGTCCAATTAAGTAATAGCTTTATTGTTATTTTAATGATTATTTTCTATAATTAATTTGTGATAAATTAGGTGTATGTTCAAATTCGATTGGTTCGTTCTTGTATAAGAATTTTACTCCATCAATCCACTCACCTTTATATTTTACTTGAAGAAAAGTTTCTAATAAACTATTTTCAGATATTTCTCCACCGGTAGAACCTTGTAATTTATTAGCTGCCCAATTAGGTTTCTTTAAATCAGCATTGCTAGTTACACCTTTATTAGCTGCACTTTCATCTAAGTTTATAGTAGCAATTTTTTTGCCATCTACAGTATCAATAGATTTTACTTCTATTGGTAAGTTATCAAATGTTTTTTCAGAAAGAGCCTTTGATAACTTCTTTAATTTATCTTCTAAACTTAAATCTTTGTTTAGCTCAATAGTTGAAATTTCTTTTATTTCCATATTATCTGCATCTTCAGTATATATAGAGAATGCCTCAGTTTCTTTTTTATTATTCTTATCATTTTTATCATCTTTAGAAGTATCAGTAGGATTGTCCTTTTTGATATCATTCTCATTATCTGTCTTTGGATTCTCTACTACAGTATTGTCTTCTGGTTTTGTATTAGTGGCTGAATTTGAAGAACAACCTACTAAAGCTATACTTAACATTAGAACCGTAGCTAAAATCAATTTTTTTACCATTATTCTTTCCTCCCTATTTAAAAAAATAAGTAATACTTTAAAATATCATAACAATTATAGCATATGTATTCAATAATTAAAAGTTTGGGGATATGAAGAAAATAATGGTAAATAACGAAAATATATTTTCAAAATAATTGACAATTTATTTTGAATGTAGTATATTTTGATTATCAAAATGTTTGATTGCAGAAATTAAATTACTAAGTCAAATATTTAATGTTTTATCTGGAGGAAAATAAATAGATGAATCAATCAAAAAAGATAGTCAATCAGATATTAGTAGAATTATTTAATGATATTTTACAAATAGAAGAACAAACAATAAAAGAAGGAGTAATTTCAGATCTTTCAATTACTGAAATTCATACTATTGAAGCAATTGGAATGTATAAAAAAAGAACTATGTCTGAAGTAGCTCAAGATTTAAAAATAACAGTTGGAACATTAACAACTGCAATCAATAAACTTATTAAAAAAGGTTATGTAGAAAGAAGCAGAATAGAAGAAGATAGAAGAGTTGTTTTAATTGCTTTAACTAAAAAAGGAAAACTAGCTTATAGATTACATGAAAAATTTCATAATGATATGGTTAGTAACTCAATAGAAAGCTTAACACAACAAGAAGAAGCAATGCTAATTTCAGCATTAAATAAGATAAATGAGTTTTTAAGAGAAAAATATAAATTGAAATAATTAAGGAGAAAAGTATGAATATTAAAATAGGGGGAGTAGGGGGATATCTACCATCACTCGTTGTTACAAATGATAAAATTAGTGAATTTGTTGATACTAATGATGAGTGGATAGTTGAAAGAACAGGTATAAAAGAACGTAGAATTTCAGAAGGTGAAAATACTTCGGAAATTGCTGTGAAAGCCGCTAAAGTTGCCCTTGAGAGAGCAAAGATTGATTCTGAAGATTTAGATTTAATAATAGTAGCAACTATTACTCCAGATATGTTTATGCCATCTGTGGCGTGTTTAGTTCAAAAAGAATTAAATGCTAATAAGGCTGCGGCATTTGATATAAATGTTGCCTGCTCAGGTTTTGTATTTGCATTAGAAACTGCAAATTCATTAATGAAATCATTAAATTACAAGAATGCACTTGTTATAGGTGCAGAAACACTTTCTAAAGTTATTAATTGGAATGATAGAGGAACATGTATATTATTTGGTGATGGTGGTGGAGCAGCAGTACTTGTAAGAGATGAAAAGAATGGAATAATTAATTCCTATTTGAAAACAGATGGGAAAAAAGGAGATTCATTGACTATAGGTGCGCTTGATTTTAACACTCCTTTTACTAAAGAAAATTTTATTAGCAACCAATATGTTGAGATGAATGGTAGGGAAGTTTTTAAATTTGCAACTTCAGCTATTATTAAAGGAATTGATGGTGTATTAGAAGGTACAGATGTTTGCTTAAATGATATAAAGTACATAGTACCTCATCAAGCTAATATAAGAATATTAGATTATGTTGCTAAAAAATTAAAGATAGATATAAATAAGTTTTATATAAATTTAGATAAAACAGGAAATACATCCTCAGCTTCAGTGCCATTAGCTTTAAATGAGTTATATGAAAAAAATCTTCTAGAAGAAGGAGATAAGATACTTTTAGTAGCTTTTGGTGGTGGATTAAGCTATGGAGCTACATTACTAGAATGGTAAAAATTAAATTATTAGGCTATGTTTTAGTAAAGTGTTGAGATATTAATATATAAACAGATACTTAAAATATAGTTAACTATTAATTTAAAGATAAATAAAAAAAGAGACATCAAGGAGGAAAAAATTATGTTATTTGAAGAAATTAGAGATATAATATGTGAACAATTAGGTGTAGAAAAGGATGGAATAACTTTAGAAACTACATTTGAAGATTTAGGAGCAGATTCTTTAGACTTATTCCAAGTTGTAATTGAATTAGAAGAAAAATTCGATATTCAAATAGAGGAAGTTGAAAAGTTAAAGAGCTTAAAAGATGCAGTTGAATATGTAAAGAATAAGACGAATAATTAAAATTTAAAATACTAACATCCAAGTTAAGTCGGGTATGCAAATAAGTATTCCCGATTTAATTATATAATATAAGTATTTTTGTAAGAACACTATTAGGAGGAATTATTTGTGGCAAATAATAGAGTATGTGATCTACTTGGTATAAAGTATCCAATATTTCAAGGAGGTATGGCTTGGATCGCAGATGCATCTTTAGCAGCAGCGGTAAGTGAAGCAGGTGGAATTGGAATAATAACAGGAGCAGCACCAACAGAATGGGTAAGAAAACAAATCAGAGAAGCTAAAAAATTAACAGATAAACCTTTTGGTGTAAATATAATGTTAATGTCTGAAAATGCAGAAGAAATAGCGGAACTAGTATGTGAGGAAAATATAGCTATTGTTACTACTGGAGCAGGAAGTCCAGGTAAGTACATGGAAAGATGGAAAGCAAATAATATAAAGGTAATACCAGTTGTTGCATCAGTAGCCCTTGCTAAGAGAATGGAAAAAGCAGGAGCAGATGCAATTATAGCAGAAGGTACAGAATCAGGTGGTCATGTAGGTCAACTTACTACAATGGCATTAATTCCACAAGTTGTAGATGCAGTAAGCATACCAGTTATAGCAGCAGGTGGAATAGGTGATGGAAGAGGAATTGCAGCTTCTTTTATGTTAGGAGCAGAAGGAGTTCAAGTTGGAACTAGATTTTTAGTTGCAAGAGAATGTACAGTAAATCAAAATTATAAAGATAAGATATTAAAAGCTAAAGACATAGATACAGAAGTTACAGGTAGATCTACAGGTCATCCAGTAAGAGTGCTTAAAAACAAACTATCAAGAATGTATGCTAAGTTAGAAAAAGAAGGTATAAGTCCAGAAAAATTAGAAGAATTAGGAGCAGGTACTTTAAAGAAAGCAGCAGTAGATGGTGATGTGGATAATGGATCTATAATGTCTGGACAAATTGCAGGCTTAATTAATAAAGAACAAACATCAAAGGAAATTATTGAAGAGATGTTTGAAGAAGCAAAGCAAAGGTTTGTGTTGTTTGGAGGAAATCATGAATAGTGAAAATATTGCATTCCTTTTTCCAGGTCAAGGTGCCCAATATGTGGGTATGGCAAAGGAATTCTATGATAAAATACCAGAATGTAAAGAAATAGTTGATAAAGCAGAAAAAATATTAGATATGCCAATAAAAGATATGCTATTTAATGGTCCTGAAGAAGTTTTAATGCAAACAGAAAATGCTCAACCTACAATAGTAGTGGCTTCTTTAGTAGCATTAAAAGCTTTGGAAGTAAATAATATTGAAGCAAAGTATACTGCAGGATTAAGTCTTGGTGAATATGCTTCACTAATTTTTTCAGGAGCGCTTTCTTTGGAAGAAGGATTACTTCTAGTAAAAGAGAGAGGTAGAATCATGGGAAATTCTCTTCCAAAAGGTCTTGGAAAGATGGCAGCTATTTTAAAGCTTGATAATGAAAAATTAGAAAATCTATTAGAAAGAGCAAGTGAGTTTGGCATTGCAGAAGCAGCAAATTACAATTGTCCAAAACAAGTAGTTATAGCTGGGGAAAATAAAGCTATTGATGAAGCAGTGAAAATTGCAAAGGAACTTGGAGGATTAGGAATACCTTTAAAGGTAAGTGGACCTTTCCATAGTTCATTATTAAACAATGCAAGTGAAGAATTTTATAACACATTAAAGAATACAAATATAAATTCATTAAATAAAGTTGTATATTCTAATGTGAAAGGGTTACCTTATGATGAAGAAGATGATTTTAAAGAGTTATTAAAAAGACATATAAGATCATCTGTACTTTTTGATAAGACTATTGAAGATATGATAAAAAATGGAGTTAATACATTTATTGAAGTTGGACCAGGTAAGGTTCTTAGTGGATTTGTAAAGAAAATTAATAGAAGCGTTAAAGTATTAAATATAGAAGATATGGAATCATTAAATAAATTATTATTAACATTAGAAGAAATTTAGCTTAAGGAGGATTTTTATTAATGCTAAAAGGAAAATGTGCAATTATTACAGGAGCTGCAAGAGGGATAGGTAAAGCAATTGCTTTTAAATTAGCCTCTCTTGGTGCAAACATAGTATTGAATTATAGAAGTAGCGAAGAAGAAGCAAAAATAGTAGCTTCTGAAATAGAAAAAATGGGCGTAGAAGTTTTAACTGTTAAAGGTGATATAAGTAAGTTAGAAGATGTAGAAAATATTATAAGTGAAGCAAAAAGTAAATTCGGAATTATAGATATTATTGTAAATAACGCTGGAATAACAAAGGATACCCTTATTCTTAGAATGAAAGAAAAAGACTTTGATGATGTTATAGATGTAAATTTAAAAGGAGTTTTTAATTGCTTAAAATCAATCACTCCTGTCATGGTCAGACAAAAACATGGAAAGATAATAAACATTTCATCAGTAGTTGGTGTTGCAGGTAATGCAGGGCAAGTAAACTATGCAGCTTCTAAAGCAGGAGTTATAGGCATGACAAAATCTTTAGCTAAAGAACTTGGCGCAAGGGGTATAAATGTAAATGCAGTTGCACCAGGATTTATTGAAACTGATATGACTAGTGTTTTAGGTGAAAAAGTTAAAGAAGAAGCAAAAAAGAACATACCATTAAAAAGATTTGGAACTCCAGAAGATGTAGCTGGTGTTGTAGCGTTTCTTGCAAGTGAAAACTCAAACTATGTTACAGGTCAAGTTATAAATATTGATGGTGGAATGGTAATGTAATGGAGGAGTATAGAGTTATGGAAAGAAGAGTTGTTGTTACAGGAATGGGAGCATTAACTCCAATAGGAAATGATGTAGATACATTTTGGAAAAACAATAAAGATGGTAAATTAGGAATAGATTTTATTAAGTTAATAGATAATGAATTAATTAATGTTAAGATTGCCGGAGAACTTAAGGATTTTAATCCAGAAGAAGTTTTAGGTAAAAAAGAATGTAAAAGACTAGATAGATTTTCTCAAATGGCATTAATAGCAGCAGAGGAAGCTATGAAAAGTTCTAAAATAGATTTAGAAAAAGTAGATAAAAAAAGATTTGGTGTTATGGTAGGTTCGGGAATAGGTGGATTTGCAACTATAGAAACTGAATGTACTAAATTAGTTACAGGTAAATCAAAGAGAATGTCACCATTCTTTGTTCCAATGGCAATTATCAATTTAGCTGCTGGAAACATATCTATTCAATATGGACTTGAAGGTTCTTGTACATCAGTAGTGACAGCATGTGCAACTGGTACAAATAACATTGGAGATGCATTTAGATATATAAAACATGGATACGCTGATTTTATGTTAGCAGGTGGTGCAGAAGCTCCAATAACAAGAATTGGTGTTGAAGGATTCCATAGTATGAAAGCACTTAATTCTTCAAATGATCCTGTTAAAGCTTCAACTCCTTTTGATAAGAATAGAAGTGGCTTTGTAATGGGGGAAGGTGCAGGAATATTATTACTTGAATCTTTAGATTCAGCGTTAGAAAGAGGAGCAAATATATTAGGTGAAATTGTAGGATATGGTTCAACTTGTGATGCATACCACATTACATCTCCACATCCAGAAGGTTTTGGAGCAGCAGAAGCTATGAGTCAAGCAATTAATGAAGCTAAAATAGATAAAACTGAAGTTTCATATATAAATGCTCATGGAACTTCAACTCAATTAAATGATAAATTTGAAACAGCAGCAATTAAAAAAGTTTTTGGAGAAGAGGCATATAACATTCCAATATCTTCTACAAAATCAATGACAGGACATTTATTAGGTGCAGCAGGAGCTATTGAGTCTATAGTGTGTTTAAAAGCACTTGAAGAAGGTTTTATACCTCCTACAATAGGTTATGAAACTAAAGATGAAGAATTAGATTTAGATTATGTACCAAATAAGGGACGAAAAAAAGAACTTAAGTATGCTTTAACAAATTCTTTAGGATTTGGTGGACACAATGCAACTTTATTATTTAAGAGATGGGAAGAAAAGTAGGAGGTAATTTTATGGATTTTCAAAATATTAAAGAACTTATAAATATTATAAATTCTTCGGATTTAGCTTACTTTGAATTAAAATCAAATGATAGCTATATAAAAATGGATAAGTCTTTAACTAGAAGCTTAAATAGAAATGTAGAAAAAGAAGAAGAGACTACAAAAAAGGAAAGCAACCTTCATACAAAAGAGGAACCTATACAAGAAAAGAATAATTTCCCAGAGAATAAATCAAGTAACACATCAGAAGAAGCTGTAGAAGAAGACACAGTAATAATTACATCACCAATGGTTGGAACGTTTTATTCATCACCATCTCCTGATAGCGAGTCATTTGCTAAAGAAGGAGATTATGTAAAAAAGGGAAAAGTAATTTGCATAATTGAAGCAATGAAGTTAATGAATGAAATTGAAAGTAATTATGATGGAAAAATAGTAAAGTGTTTTGCAAAAGATGGAGATATGGTTGAGTTTGGACAAAAACTCTTTGAAATTAAGGAGGATTAATGTTTATGTTAAAGATAGAAGAAATAAAAGAAATTTTACCTCATAGATACCCATTTTTACTTATAGATAGAGTAACTGAAATGGATATAGAAGAAAAATTATTTGTTAAGGGATATAAGAATGTTTCTGCAAATGAACAATTTTTCCAAGGCCATTATCCACAAGAACCAATTATGCCAGGGGTTTTACAAATAGAAGCTTTGGCACAAGCAGGAGCTGTGGCTATTTTATCAATGGAAAAGTTTAAAGGAAAAACTCCATTATTTGCTGGAACTAATAAGGTTAGATTTAAGGCAAAGGTTGTACCAGGAGATAGATTAGATTTATATTGTGAAATAGTAAAACTTAAGGGACCAATAGGAATAGGTAAAGGAATAGCTTCAGTTGATGGTAAAACAGTTTGTGAAGCTGAAATACTTTTTGCTATAGGATAGGTGAAGGATATGTTTAAAAAGGTACTTATTGCAAATAGAGGAGAAATTGCAGTTAGAATAATTAGAGCTTGTAGAGAAATGGGAATACTTACAGTTGCTGTTTACTCAGAAATTGATAAAGAAGCACTTCATACTCAATTGGCTGATGAAGCGATTTGTATAGGTCCAGCAATAGCTAAAGATAGTTATTTAAATATTGCTAATATTTTAAGTGCATGTGTACTTAGTGGGGCTGATGCAATACATCCTGGATTTGGATTTTTATCTGAAAATGCTAAGTTCGCAAAGATGTGTAAAGAATGTAATATAAAATTCATAGGTCCAGATTATGAATCAATTGAACTTATGGGTGATAAAGCAAGAGCTAGAGAAATAATGAAAAAAGCAAATGTTCCTGTTGTACCTGGATATGAAGGGGAAATAGAGAATGAAACACATGCTTTAGGTATTGCTAAAAAAATAGGTTATCCTATAATGATAAAGGCAGCTGCTGGTGGTGGTGGAAAAGGAATAAGAATTGCCAGAAGTGATGAAGAATTCTTAAAAGGATATAAAACTGCTAAATCTGAATCTAAAGCTTGCTTTGGTGATGACAGATTATATATAGAAAAATTCATTGAAAAACCTAGACATATTGAATTTCAAATTTTAGCTGATGAGTATGGAAATGTTGTTCATTTAGGAGAAAGAGAATGCTCCCTTCAAAGAAAGAATCAAAAAGTTTTAGAAGAGGCGCCATCTAATATATTAAATGAAGAAATAAGAAATACTATGGGAGAAATAGCTAAGAAAGCAGCAAAGGCTGTTAATTATAAAAATGCAGGAACTATAGAATTTTTATTTGATAAAGATAATAACTTTTACTTTATGGAAATGAACACAAGGATACAAGTAGAGCATCCAATTACAGAAATGATTACAGGTGTTGATTTAGTTAAAGAGCAATTAAAGATAGCATCAGGAGAAAAGTTATTATTAAAGCAAGAAGATATAAAGATATCTGGTCATGCTATTGAATGTAGAATTAATGCAGAAGATCCAGAGAATGATTTTAGACCATGTCCTGGAGAAGTATCAGAGTTATGCGTTCCAGGCGGAATGGGAGTTAGAGTAGACTCTGCTATATATTGTGGATATAATATACCTTATTTTTATGATTCTATGATTGCAAAGCTTATAACTTTTGGAAAAACTAGAGAAGAAGCTATTGTAAAAATGAAAAGAGCTTTAGGTGAATTTGCAGTAGGTGGAGTAAAAACTAATATTGATTTTCAATTTTCTATACTTGAAATGCAAGAGTTTTTAGATGGAAATTATGATACGTCATTTTTATCAGAAAAGATGGTGAAGAATAATGCTTAAAGATTTATTTAAAAAAAGTAAATATGCAACGGTTAATCCATCAGCATATAAAAGTAAAGTAGTAGAAGAAAAGCCTAATATTCCATCTGGAATGTGGACTAAATGCAGTAATTGTAATAGTATGATTTACTATGAAGATTTAGAAAATAACAAATATGTATGTAATAAGTGTAATCAACACTTTAGAATATCACCTAAGGAAAGAATAAAACAATTATTTGATAAAGATACTTTTAAAGAAATGTGGAAATCATTAAAAACAAATAATCCTATTGACTTTGAAGATTATGAAGAGAAAATAAATCAATCTCAAAGCAATACTGGAAGTAAAGAAGCAGTAGTTACTGGAGTAGGTAGAATAAATGATTTGGAAGTAGCTTGTGCAATAATGGATAGTTTCTTTATGATGGGAAGCATGGGGACTGTTGTCGGAGAAAAAATTACTAGAATAGTAGAATATGCTACAGAAAATAATCTTCCTATTTTGATTTTTACAGCTTCAGGTGGAGCAAGAATGCAAGAAGGTATTTTTTCGCTTATGCAAATGGCAAAAATAAGTGCTGCTCTTGCAAGGCATGATGAAAAGGGGCTATTATATATAACAATATTAACTGATCCAACTACTGGAGGAGTAACAGCAAGTTTTGCTATGGAAGGCGATATTATATTAAGTGAGCCAAATACTTTAGTTGGATTTGCAGGTAGAAGAGTTATAGAAAATACAATAAATGAAACTCTTCCAGAGTCATTTCAAAAATCAGAATTTCTTCTTGAAAAAGGATTCATAGATAGTATTGTAGAAAGAAAAAATATGAGAGCTTATTTATATAAGATTCTTATTTTACATGGAGTGAATAAGTATGAATAAAGAGTTTATAAAATCAATAGTAGTATCAAGCCCTTGGGAAAAAGTTGAAATAGCTAGGCATAAAGATAGACCTACAGGAAAATATTATATAGATAATATTTTTAAAGATTTTATAGAGTTTCATGGAGATAGATTATTTGGTGATGACAAAGCTGTAATTGGTGGAATAGCATCATTTGAAGATATTAGCGTTACGGTAATAGCAATAACAAAGGGAGCTAATACAAATGAAAATATAGAAAGAAATTTTGGAATGCCCAATCCAGAAGGCTATAGAAAAGCATTAAGACTTATGAAACAAGCAGAAAAATTTAATAGACCTGTTATTTGTTTTATAGATACTCCAGGAGCCTTTTGTGGAGTCGGGGCAGAAGAAAGAGGGCAAGGTAGTGCTATTGCAAATAATTTGTTCGAACTTAGTAGATTGAAAACCCCCATAATTTCTATAGTTATTGGAGAAGGGGGAAGTGGAGGAGCATTAGCATTAACAGTGGCAGATAAAATACTTATGTTAGAAAACGCAGTTTATTCAATACTTTCACCAGAAGGATTTGCATCTATATTATGGAAAGATAGCAAGAGAGTAAAAGAAGCTGCAAATGTTATGAAAATAACAGCACAAGATTTAAATGAGTTTGGTATTATAGATAAGGTAATAAAAGAGCCAAGAGGTGGAGCACATAAAAATCCACCAAAACAAGTAACGCTCATAAAAAAAGAACTTATGAATGCAATAAATGAAATGAAAAACATTGAAACAAATCAAATGATAAATGAACGTTATGATAAATTTAGAAAAATAGGAACTTTAGAGTAATTTATAATATATAGTGATTTTTAATATAAGCTCAAAAGATTGCAATCTTTTGAGCTTTTTTGATTATAGATATTTTAATATATTTTTTAAGCTAAGAAAGTTAAATATGAGTCATTGACAATATATACTATTTAGAAATAATATAATATTAAAGTTAATTTTTTTTAAGAGGATGATGATTATGGATGTTGATCTGAAAAGTAAGGTAGATATATTTAAAGACTATTATAAAGATATAAGCAGAACATTAATATTTGATAATAATAAAGTTAAAATATTAGAAAGTTTACTTTATATAATAAATAAAAATGAAGTAGATAAAAGTGAATTAAAAAGTATTAGAAAATACATAAGTAAAAGTGAACTAAATAATGTATTTAATGGAAACGTTAAAAAAGCAATGTCTGCTTTTTTATGTTCAAATTTTCAATATGAAAAGATAGTTAAAGACACAATTATAATATACGATAATTTGGTAAATAAAGGTTTTAAAAAGGACAAGTACTTAGAACTTTTATCGTTTATTATTACTTTAAGATTTCATAAAAAAGAATATGATAATATATTAAATAATATGTTAAAGGCAAAAACTGAAATAAAGAGCAAAGTACAGGGTATAGATGAATTTAAATTAATGAATATATGCTTTATAAATTTATCAATGTTTTCTAGGGAATATAATCAATTAGTTAGAAAGTATCTAAAGATATATTTTAAATTACTCAGAAAAAAATTTGATAAAAAAGAAGCTTTTTTTATTGCACTTGCAATGATAAATTTAGATGAAATGGATTATACTAGTTATATAAATAATGTTATAGAAATAAAATCACATTTAAATAATACTAAAATGGAAATAAAAGAAGAGCATTATTTATTACTGGGTTTATCTTCATTAATAATTGAAAATAATAATGAATTTATTGATAATATTAGTGAAGTATATGATGATTTATGTGAAAAAAGATTTATAAAAAAGGATCAGATTGTACTAGTATCTATTACACTAGTATTATATGAATATATTGAAATCATTTCAGAAGATGATGAGGATTTATTTACTGAAAATGAAATAAATATAGTTAAGAAGTTAATAGAATACTTAACGTTATTGTTAATATAACAATAAAAATTAATATTAAAGGAGAATAATCTTATGGAGAGTAATAGCACAAAGGTTGCTAAAATAGCAACTAAAATGGCTATATGTGATAGATTTGAGGAAGAAGATTTAAAAAAGATATATAACAAAGAAGGTATAAAAGTTACAGCAGTAAATATAGGTGGAAATATTAATTCATCAATATCAAAGATATTAGAAAGTGCACTGGTTGCATCCAAAAGAAATGGCCTTATAAGAGAAGAACATTTACATGAAGGTGCAGTAATAGGAGCTACTAGAGATGCTATAATTCAAGTTTCTAATAGAGCTAATGCACAAAATGTAGGTGGAAAAATTGGAATAGCTAGAGGCGGGGAACATATTTCTGTATGCATATTCTTAAGTATTGGTTTACTTCATTTAGATGAAGTTGTTATAGGAATAGGGCATAGAGCTATACCAGTATAAAAAGATGATGATAGATATTAAGATAACAAGAATTATTTTAATATCTATCTTTTTTATTATAGAGATTAAAAAAGTGTGTTGTGAAAAATAATTTAAATTTTAGGCTTTGTTTTAGCGGAGTGTTGATATATGCATAAGCAAAGTGAGCGGAGTAATTGAACTTAGGAATGCTAAAATGAGTATAGCCCAATACTCATTGAGAATTCTCAAAATCCAATTACAATGCCACTTTACCTATTGTATATATCAACACACATTTAAAACAGAGCCAAATTTTAAAACATAAGCACATAGTAGTTAATATCATGTTTATAATTTTTTTGTTCTAAAATAAAAGAAAACATTGAAATTTGTATAAACATTACTTTTTTGGTATATTAATCAATGTAGATGATAATAGTTAAGTTAAATTAATAATAACTATAAATTTTTATAATAATATAAGTCATAGAAAAGGAAGATGGAAAGTATGAACAAAGAATTAATTAATCAAGTTGCTATTGTTACAGGGGGAAACACAGGCATAGGTAGAGCTATTAGCGAAGAACTAGCTGGAAGAGGCGCTAAAGTTATGATTTTAGCTAGAAATGAAGAAAAAAACGAAGAAACAAAGGACGCTATTGTAGCAAAAGGTGGATATGCTGAATCATATAAAGTAGATGTATCTAATAAAAAGTCTGTAGATGATGCTATCAAAAGTATTTATGAGAAACATGGTCAAATAGACATATTAGTTTGTAACGCAGGAAACTCAACACCGTTAAATTACCTTACTAAAATGCCAATGGAAGATATAGAAGCTATTATAAATACACATGTTTATGGAGCTATCTATTGTGTAAAAGCGTGTGGAGAAAAAATGAAAGAAAGAAAATATGGAAGAATTGTAATAATGTCATCACTTGGAGCTTATCATGGAGTTACAGGAAATGCACATTATTGTTTAGCTAAAGAAGGACTAGTTGCTATGGCACAAAGTTTAGCTAAAGAATTTGGACGCTATGGAATAACAGTTAACTCAATTCAACCAGGATCTATTAATACTTCTATGAGCTCTCAATTATTGCAAGTAGCTAAGGATAAGATCGTGAGTGAAACACCAGTTGCTAGAATAGGAGAGCCAGAAGATATTGCTTATGCTACAGCATTTTATTGTAGTCCAAGAGCAAGTTTTATAACAGGAGATACAATGCGAGTTGATGGTGGATATATTATTGAAAGTGGAATGGATAGATTAATATTAAGTATGATCGATGCTGAATTAAATTAATTAAGTGATAGAAAGTTTATTTGTTTAATAAGTAGAAATATAATTTGATTTATTAAGTTATAAATTATAAGAAACGGCACTAATTATCAATTTGATAATTAGTGCCGTTTTTTATACATATCCAATTAATAATCTTGTAGAATAGAGATTTATCAAAATGATAATATATTATCATTTTAATAAACAATTATTTTTATTCTTTTGACGGGCAATTATTCTTGCACTACGTTTAGAAAGGGTATATGGCTAAAAAAATCGCTGGGCTAAAGTCGCCTAGGAGATTTTGCTCTAAATAAACAATGAATATAATGTATTTAAAAATGATAAGATTTTCAAGAATTCAAGTAGATTAAAGATAAATAAATTAAGTTTTTATATAAAAAAGTGGTATAAAATTTGCTTATAAAATTATTAGATAAAGTTAAGTGATTTTATATATAGAAATAAAATAATGTAGATATAAATGAATTTGTATTTACAGGTAAAAATAGTATATAATGTATAATATAAATAGGAAATATGACTATAGCTGTATATTAGATGCTTATGCGAAAGATAAATATGAAAATTTAATAAAATACTACAATAAAAGGAGCGAAAGCCTGATGAAACTTATTGATACAAAAAACTCAGTAGGACATGTTCTTTGTCATGATATTACTCAAATCATAAAAGATGTAAAAAAAGGAACTGCGTTTAGAAAAGGTCATATAGTTACAAAAGAAGATATACCAGTATTATTATCTTTAGGAAAAGATCACTTATATGTATGGGAAAAGAAAAAAGGATTTTTTCACGAGAATGAAGCTGCAGAAGTATTACTTAAAATATGTAAAAATGACAATATGACTAACAGCGAAGTTAAAGAAGGAAAAATAGAATTGATTGCTAGCTGTGAAGGGTTATTAAAAATAGATATTGACAAGCTAAAAAAAATAAATATGCTTGATGAAATTATAATTGCAACTAGACATAATAACACTATAGTAAAAGAAGGCGATAAATTAGCAGGAATGAGAGTAATTCCTTTAATTATTGATGGAAAGAAATTAGAAAGTGCAAAGAAACTAGGAGAGAGCATACCTATTATAGAACTTAAGAAATTTGTAAAGAAAAAGGTGGGAATCGTAACTACTGGAAATGAAGTTTATTATGGAAGAATTAAAGATACATTTTCTCCTGTAATAAAAGAAAAATTATCAAAATTTGATGTTGAAATAATAGGACAAACTATTGTAAACGATGATACAGATAATATAACTAATGCAATTAGAGAGTATATTGATAAGGGCGCAGATATGGTTATTTGTACTGGTGGAATGAGTGTAGACCCAGATGATTTAACACCAAGTGCAATTAAATCAACAGGAGCTAAAATAATATCTTATGGTGCACCAGTTTTACCAGGAGCAATGTTTTTAATGTCTTATTATAATGACAATATTCCTATTTTGGGATTACCAGGTTGTGTTATGTATGCAAAACAAACTATTTTTGATTTAGTTTTACCGAGGATTATGGCTGATGAAAAAATATCTAAGGATGATTTAGCATCATTGGGTCACGGTGGACTATGTCTTTCGTGTGAAAAGTGCACATACCCTAATTGTGGATTTGGAAAGATATAGGGGGATATTGATTATGGAAAATAAATTTAATCATTTTGATAATGAAGGCAATGCAATTATGGTAGATGTGGGTAATAAAAATGCAACTGAACGTATTGCCATTGCATCAGGAAAAATAAGAGTAAATAGAGACACATTTTTAGCTATTGAACAAGGAACAGCAAAAAAAGGTGATGTTTTGGGTGTGGCAAGAGTAGCTGGAATTATGGCTGCAAAAAAAACCTCAGAGTTAATACCTTTATGTCATCCTTTAATGATAACAAATTGCACTATTGATTTTGAGCTTTTACCTAAAACTTTAGAAGTTGAAGTTACGTCTAAAGTAAAAGTAACAGGAAATACTGGTGTTGAAATGGAAGCGTTAACAGCTGTATCAACCACTCTTTTAACTATATATGATATGTGTAAGGCTATAGATAAGGCTATGGAAATAGGTAATATTCATTTAAGAAGAAAAATAGGTGGAAAAAGTGGAGATTTCATTAATGAATAACTGTATAAATATTGATTTTTAGATTTTATTCCAAAGACTCTAATAGAGAGGAGAAACATAATGAAAGATCAGTATAATAGAACAATTGATTATCTTAGGATTTCTGTTACAGATAGATGTAATTTGCGTTGCAAATATTGTATGCCAAAAGATGGGGTGGAATATTTACAGCATGATGAAATATTAACTTTTGATGAAATAATTACTATATGTAAAAGTATGGTTAAGTTAGGGATTCATAATATAAAAATTACAGGGGGAGAACCTCTTGTAAGAAAAGATATAGTTGATCTTATAAGAGATATAAAGACTATAAAAGGAATTGAAAATGTTACTCTTACAAGTAATGGGATACTGTTACATGATTATTTAGATGATTTAGAATCAGCAGGATTAGATGGAATTAATATTAGTTTAGATACTTTGGATAGAAAAAAATATGAAGATATTACTAGAAAAGATGGTATAAGTAATGTTTTAAAATCAATAGAAAAAGCCGTTAATAGTAATATTCCTTCAGTTAAAATAAATTGTTTGATTATGAAAGATTTTAATGAAGATGAAATTTTATCTATTGCTAGATTTGCAAAAGATGAAAGAATTGATGTTAGATTTATAGAAATGATGCCAATTGGATTAGGTGATATGAATGAAGTTGTTTTTCAAGAGAAAATTAAGAATATCATAGAAAAAAAGTATGGAACTATGAAGAACCATTTTGGAAAGAGTGGAAATGGTCCGGCTAAATATTACACATTAAATAATTTTAAAGGAAAGATCGGATTTATTAGTGCATTAAGTCATAGATTTTGTAAAAAATGTAATAGAATTAGAATGACATCAGACGGGATATTAAAATTATGTTTACAATATAATTATACCTTGGATTTAAAGAAAGCTTTAAGAAACGGAATAGATGAAGAAGAATTTATTTTAATGATTAAAAAAGCTATTTATAATAAACCTAAACATCATAACTTTTTAGAATTTAAAAGAGAAGATAATTTAGAAGAAAGAAAAATGGTACAAATAGGAGGATAATTATGGGTAAAATAATGGCAATTTGTATTAGTGAAAAAAGAGGTACACAGAAAAAAAGAATAGAAAAGGCAAATCTTGTTAAGGATTTTGGAATAGAAAATGATGCTCATGCGGGAAAATGGCATAGACAAGTGAGTTTATTATCATATGAAAAAATAGAAGATTTTAAAGCTAAAGGTGCAGAAGTAAATGATGGTGCATTTGGTGAAAATGTTATAGTACAAGGATTTAATTTAAAAGATTTACCAATAGGGAGCCTATTAACTTGTGGAAACATTAAATTAGAAATAACTCAAATAGGAAAAGAGTGTCATGCTCATTGTGAAATTTATAAAAAAATGGGTGAATGCATTATGCCTACTAATGGAGTGTTTGCAAAAGTAATAGAAGGTGGGCAAATGAAAATTGGGGATGAAATTGAGATTGCATCTAGTATAGTAGAAAATGTATGAAAATAAATATTGAATAAAAAGCATTAAATAAACATTTAATTTTAATTATTTTGTTTATTTAATGCTTTTTTATTTTTCTTTTTTGATATAATATTATTTGATGAATATAATTGTAATTAAAGATTTAGATATAAATATATAAAAAGAATTTTTGATTATATCAAAGAGGTGAATTTATGAGTCCTTTAGCTGATTTGATGCGACCGAGTAAAATTGAAGATTTTGTTGGACAGAGACATATATTAGGTGAAAATACTCCATTATATAATTTGATAAAAAGTAAAAAAATATGTAACTGCATATTTTATGGACCACCAGGAACAGGGAAGACTACTTTAGCAAATATAATGGCTAAATATGTGGATAAGAAGTTTTATAAATTAAACGCAACAACAGCATCAGTAAAAGATATACAAAATATAACCAGTGAGTTAGATAATTTGTTAAACTATGCAGGTGTAGTTCTTTATATAGATGAATTACAACATTTTAATAAAAAGCAGCAACAATCATTATTGGAATTTATAGAAGATGGAAGAATAACATTAATAGCAAGCACAACTGAAAATCCTTATTTTGTAATACATAAAGCAATAATAAGTAGGTGCAATATTTTTGCTTTTGAACCATTAAAAATACCAGATATAATAGTAGGATTAGAGAAATCTTTAGATAAACTAATAAATGAAGGTATAGAAGTGGAATATTCAAATGAAGCTTTAAAGTATATAGCTGAAATATCTCAAGGAGACTATAGAAAAGCTTATAATATATTAGAATTAGCTGTAAATTCACAAATGACTTTACACAAGGAAATTTCTGTAGACTATATTGAAAAGCTTGGACAATCTAATATGAGAGCTGATAATAGTGGAGATGAATTTTACAATTTATTAAGTGCACTTCAAAAAAGCATACGGGGTAGTGATCCCGATGCAGCAATTCATTATTTAGCAAGACTTATAAAAGGAGGAAATATAGCAGCTATTATAAGACGAATTTCTGTCATAGTAGCTGAAGACATAGGTCTTGCACATCCCAATGCACTTACTGTTGTTAATTCAGGATTAGATTTAGCTATGAAAGTAGGATTCCCAGAAGCTAGAATAGTTTTAGCTGAACTAGTAATATACTTAGCAACGTTACCTAAATCTAATAGTTCTTATCTAGCAATAAATTCTGCAATGAGTGATTTGGAAAGTATAAATTTTGGAGATGTTCCTAAACATTTAAAAGATGGTCATTATGCTGGTGCAGAAAGTCTTGGTGTTGGAGGATATAAGTATCCTCATGATTATCCAAATCATTATATAAAACAAGAGTATTTACCAGTAGAATTAAAGAAAAAACGATATTATATTGAACAAAATAACAAATATGAAGAAAATGCACGGAAATATTGGTCATCTATAAAAAATAATTCTAATGAATTGACAAAAGCCGAGTATTTTGATAAGATATAAATGAATTATTGATAAGTGATTAGAGAGGGTGAATATATGAAACTTTCTACAAAAGGAAGATATGGAGTTAGAGCTATGGTTGATTTGGCTTTTAACTATGGAGGTCCCCCGACATCAATAAAGACTATATCTAAAAGACAAAATCTTTCAGAGTATTATTTAGAACAACTATTTAGTCCACTTAGAAAAGCTAATATAATTAGAAGTGTAAGAGGTGCTCAAGGCGGATATGTTTTATGTAAGCCACCTTCAGAAATAACAGTAGGTGATATTATGCATGTTCTAGAAGGACCTGTTGAAATAGCTGATTGTATTGATGGGGTAGAGTGTTCTAACGTTGATAGTTGTGCAACAAAGTTATTGTGGCAAAAGATAAAAGATAGTATAGATGATGTTATGAATTCAATTACTTTAAAAGATATAATAGATGATTATGAAACAAAGAGAACTTTAATTGAAATTGTCGATAGGAGTGAATAAACAATGAGAAACGTATATATGGATTATGCGGCTACAACTTATGTAAAGCCTGAAGTGCTAGAAGAAATGTTACCATATTTTACGAAAAATTTTGGTAATCCATCTTCTTTTTATGGAATATCAAGAACAACTAAAATGGCTATAGATGAAGCAAGAGCAAAGGTTGCAAAAGCATTAAATTGTGAAGCTAATGAAGTGTATTTCACAGGTGGTGGATCAGAAGCTGATAACTGGGCAATAAAAGGTATTGCTTCTGCTCATAAAAATAAAGGTAATCATATAATAACAACAAAGGTAGAACATCATGCTGTTCTTCATACATGTCAGTATTTGGAAAAGAATGGGTTTGATGTTACTTACTTAGATGTTGATAAAGAAGGTTTTATTAATTTAGAAGATTTAAAAAATGCTATAACAGATAAAACTATATTAGTTTCAATAATGTTTGCAAACAATGAAATTGGAACAATTCAACCAATTAAACAAATTGGGGATATATGTAAAGAAAGAAATGTTTATTTCCATACTGATGCTGTTCAAGCAATTGGAAATGCTCCCATTGATGTAAAAGAAATGAATATAGATATGTTATCATTAGCAGGCCATAAAATTTATGGACCTAAAGGTATCGGTGTTTTATATATTAAAAAAGGAATAAGGATTGAAAACTTGATTCATGGTGGTGGTCAAGAAAGAACAAGAAGAGCTGGAACAGAGAATATAGCATCTATAGTAGGTCTTGGTAAAGCTATTGAATTGGCTACAGCAAATTTAGAAGAACATATTAAGACAATGAGTGAATTAAGAGATAGATTAATAGATGGACTACTTGAAATACCATATTCACATCTAAATGGTCCAAGAGGAGAAAAGAGATTACCTGGTAATGTAAATGTAAGATTTAGATTTATAGAAGGTGAATCAATTCTTCTATCTTTAGATTTTGAAGGAATATGTGCGTCAAGTGGAAGTGCTTGTACATCAGGATCATTAGATCCATCACATGTATTATTAGCAATTGGATTACCACATGAAGAAGCACATGGATCGTTAAGATTAACACTAGGGGATGGATCTAACATAGAAGATATAGACTATGTTATAGAAACATTACCACCTATCATTCAAAGATTAAGAAATATGTCACCATTATGGGAAGACTTTTTAAAGAAGGGAGAAAATTAATATGATATATACAGATAAAGTAATGGATCACTTTAGAAATCCAAGAAACGTTGGAGAAATTGAAGACGCAAATGGCGTAGGTGAAGTTGGAAATGCTAAGTGTGGAGATATAATGAAAATATATTTAAAAGTTGAGGGTGATATCATAAAGGATGTAAAATTCAAAACTTTTGGATGTGGATCAGCAATAGCATCATCATCAATGGCAACTGAAATGATAAAAGGTAAGACTTTAGATGAAGCATGGGAATTAAGTAATAAAGCAGTAGCGGAAGCATTAGATGGTCTTCCACCAGTAAAGATGCATTGCTCAGTATTAGCAGAAGAAGCTATTCATAAAGCTATAAATGATTATAGAGCTTCTCATGGATTAGACGTAAAACCAATGAAAGAACATGATCATGATGAATTACATAACATGGTTCATGGAGAAGAATAGATGAGTTTAACTAAGAAAAAAGTCTTAGTAGGTATGAGTGGCGGAGTTGATAGCTCCGTCGCTGCATATTTATTAAAAGAACAAGGCTATGAAGTAATTGGTGCTACAATGCAAATTTGGCAAGAAGATAAAGAAGCTGAAGAAAGAGAAGGCGGTTGTTGTTCACTTTCAGCTGTTGAAGATGCAAGAAGAGTATGTGATAAGTTAGATATACCTTTTTATGTTTTAAACTTTAGAGATTCTTTCAAAAAAAAGGTTATTGAACCATTTATTCAAGAGTACATAGATGGAAGAACTCCTAATCCATGCATTGAATGTAATAAGCATTTAAAGTTTGATGAACTTTTAAGAAAAGCACAAGGAATAGGGGTAGACTATATAGCAACAGGTCATTATGCTAAAATTGAGAAAAAAGATGATAGATATATGTTGATAAGATCTGATGATGACAGAAAAGATCAAACATATGCTTTATATAACTTTACTCAAGATCAGTTAGCACATACACTTATGCCTTGTGGTGAGTATACTAAAGACAGAATAAGAGAAATAGCAAAAGAAATAGGATTAGCTGTTCATAATAAAAAAGACAGTGAAGAAATATGTTTTATTTCAGATAATGATCATGGTAAATATATATTAAATGCTAAACCTGGTGCTGTAAAGAGTGGAAACTTTGTTGATAAAAGTGGAAACATACTTGGAAAACATAAAGGTATTGTATATTATACAATTGGTCAAAGAAAAGGTCTAGGTCTTTCAGTTGGTAGACCTGTGTTTGTTACTGATATAAATCCTAGAACAAATGAAGTAGTAATAGGAGCAGAAGAAGATATTTTTAAAACAGAATTAATAGCGGGAGATTTGAATTTTATTACTTTTGATAAATTAGAAAAAGAAATAGAAGTTGAAGCTAAGATAAGATATTCTGCAAAACAGGCTAAAGCTACTATAGTACCATTGAAAGATGGTAGAGTTAAAGTTGTATTTAATGAAAAACAAAGAGCTATAACAAAGGGCCAATCAGTTGTTTTCTATAACGGAAATATAGTTATTGGTGGTGGAGTAATAGAGGCTATTATTTAAAAAATAAGATTCTTTAAGCAATGATACTAGAAATTTTCATAGTATCATTGCTTTTTTACTTACTATGATTTAAATATGNNCATATTTAAATCATAGTAAGAATTAAATTATTGCTTATGGATATAATAGGGATTATGAAGATGAAATTTTAATATATGGCTCTGGATTAAATGTGTGTTGATATATACAATAGGTAAAGTTTAATTACTCGTCTATTTTGCTTATACATATATCAATATTCTGCTAAAATACAATCTAATATATTTAAGGAGTAGTAAAAGTGAAATATGATTAGAACTAAAGATTTTTATTTAAAGAAAATATATAATTTGGATGGTAAAAAAATAGGGAGTGTAAAAGATATTTATATAAATTTTTATGAAAAAAAATTAGAGGGCTTTGAAATTTCGAATACAACTTTTTTTTCTAAAAAAAATTATATATCTATTAATGATGTTATAGATATTGGTGATGATATAGTAGCTAAAGAATTGAAAAGTGGAAATGGATTAAAATTTAAAGATATAAAAGACTTAGATGTTATGGATACACATAGTAAATTGAAAGGCGCAGTTGAAGACTTGTTAATAGATAGGAACAATTATACTATTAAAGCTATGATAATAACTTCTGGATTTATTGATAAGATTTTAAAGGGTAAAGAAGTACTGTTACTAAATGAGTGTATACTAGGTGATGATTATATACTATATACAGGAAAAGAGAATATTTCCTTTAAATCCATTCCTCACAATATGACTAAATATGAATTTGATAAAAAAGTATAAAAGTAAGTTAGTAGTTCTATTACTTACATTACTATTAATAATTTTTATATTAAGCTACGTATTTAACAATTCTATAAAGAGTATCGTAAATATGATTATGATTTCTTTTATATTAGCATATATTATAGTACCTATTAGAGATTTATTTCAAAATAAATTTAAAATTAAAAAGAAGGTTGCATCTGGATTAATAATACTAATTATACTGGGAATGTTTATTTCTTGTATAACGCTTATAATTCCTGAACTTTTTAAGGAAATATCTAATATAGGAGTTATATTTGATAATATTGCAAATTTTTTAGAAGATATATATGTTAAATTTAGAGTGGATAATTTTCCAATATTAAAATCTATTTATAATGAATTAATTGAAAAGGGAAATGCTTTATTTTTAAATTTATCTAAATCTTTATTTAATAACATTGTATTAATTGTGGAAAATATAGTTTCTTGCGCTGTTATACCTGTGGTAGTATATTATTTTTTATGTGATGGAGATAAAATATATAATAAATTATTATTTATATTACCAACAGAAAAAAGAGAAGTAACTAAAAAAATTTTAAATGATATAGATAAAGTTTTAGGAAGGTATATTACAGGGCAAGTTTTTCTGTCTCTTATAATTGGTTTTTTAACATTTATATTACTTATGGTATTTAAAGTTAAATTTCCTATATGGATTTCAATATTAAATGCAATATTAAATATAATACCTTATTTTGGTCCTATTTTTGGAGGGGTGCCTGCTGTATTAGTAGCGTTACTAGATTCACCTATTAAAGCTTTATGGGTAACTATTGGTGTATTTATTATTCAACAAATAGAAGGAAACATATTATCGCCTAAGATAACTGCTGATAGTACTGATATGCATCCTGTAATAATTATTATATTATTATTAATAGGAGATAAGTTTGGTGGTTTTGTAGGAATGCTTTTAGCTGTGCCAATAGGAGTAATAATAAAAGTTCTATATGATGATATAAATTATTATTTGTTTTGATTTTTATCACATTAAGTAATGAAGTTTAGTTATATATTGACATAATTATATATATGAAATATAATTTTTGATGAAATAATAAAATATTAAGCGATGATTAGGATTAGTAGATTTTATATGGATATTAAGAGAGGAAGTGGATGGTGCAAACTTCTTACTATATATTTCGAAGCTGCCTAGGAGCTATAAATTACTAAGTGATGTATTAATATTTATTAATGCATAATTAGGGTGGTACCGCGGAAATAATAGCTTTCGTCCCTTTGTTATAAGGGAGAGAGCTTTTTTTGTATATGAAATTATACATATGTTTTAAGTTTGAAAATCTAATAAAATCAAAAAGACAAATACATATTTATGGAGGAAAAGTTATGAAATTTACAAAGACAAATGATTTAAGAGATGCATATTTAAAATTTTTTGAAAGTAAGGATCATTTAAAATTAGAAAGTTTTTCTTTAGTTCCACAAAATGATAAAAGCTTATTGTTAATAAATGCTGGTATGGCTCCATTAAAGCCGTATTTTACTGGTTTACAAGAACCACCTAAGAAGAGAATTACTACTTGTCAAAAATGTGTTAGAACAGGTGATATTGATAATGTAGGAATAACAAGCAGACATGGTACATTCTTTGAAATGCTTGGAAATTTTTCATTTGGAGATTACTTTAAGAAAGAAATTATTCCATGGGCTTGGGAATTTTTAACTGGTATTTTAAAATTACCTAAAGAAAAATTGTATGTAACTATATATTTAGATGATGATGAAGCATATGAATATTGGACTACTCTTACTGATGTAGACAAATCTCATATATTTAGATTAGGTAAAGAAGATAATTTTTGGGAACATGGCGCAGGTCCTTGCGGTCCTTGTACAGAAATTCATTTTAGCAGAACTGATGAAGTACCAACGAATTCAGAAGAGTTTGTAGAACTTAGTGATGCAGATAAGATTATAGAAGTTTGGAATCTTGTATTCACTCAATTTGATGGTGATGGGAAAGGTAATTATGAAAAATTAGCTAGTACTAATATAGATACTGGAATGGGTCTTGAAAGACTTGCAGTTGTAATGCAAAACAAAAATAGCATATTTGAAATTGATACATTAGAAAATATATTAAAAGAAGTTGGAAATCTTGCAAGTGTTAAATATGGAGAAGACAATAAAATTGATGTGTCTTTAAGAATTATAACTGATCATATTAGATCAATAACTTTCATGATTTCAGATGACATTATGCCATCAAATGAAGGAAGAGGATATGTTTTAAGAAGATTACTTAGAAGAGCTGCAAGACATGGAAAAACTCTTGGTATTAAAGATGCATTCCTTTGTAACTTATGTGATGTAGTTATTAGAGATTGTAGTAGTGCGTATCCAGATTTAGAAGCGAAAAAAGAGTATATTAAAAAGGTTATAAAAATAGAAGAAGATAAGTTTAGAGAAACTTTAGATTCTGGTATGGAAATACTAAATAATCTTATAAGCGAATTAAAAGAAAACAATGAAAAAGTTTTAAAAGGTGCTGATGGATTTAAATTATATGACACCTTTGGATTCCCAATGGAACTTACAAAAGAAATATTAGAAGATGAAGGCTTATCTCTTGATGAGGACGGTTTCCATGAAGAAATGAAGGAACAAAGAGAAAGAGCTAGAAGTGCAAGAAAAACTTCTAATTATATGGGAACAGATGTAAAAACATTAGATATAATCTCAGGTGAAATTGAAACTACTTTTGATGGATATGAAAATGATAGCTTAATTGCTGAAGTTAAAACTTTAGTTAATGGAGAAGATTTTACAGATTCAATAACAGAAGGTAATAATGCTGTTGTAGTTACAGATGTTACTCCTTTCTATGCTGAAATGGGTGGCCAAATAGGAGATACAGGTATAATACACAATGAAAACTTTAAGGGCAAAGTTTTAGATACTAAGAAAAATATCGGTGGCAAGATAATTCATTTTGTTGAAGCTATAAGCGGAGAACTTAAAGTTGGAGATAAAGTAACATTAGAAGTTGATAATGCTAGAAGAGAAAATATAAAGAGAAATCATACAGCTACACATCTTTTAGATGCAGCATTAGTTAAAGTATTAGGTTCTCATGTTCATCAAGCAGGTTCATATGTTAGTGCTGATAGATTAAGATTTGACTTCTCTCATTTTGAAGGTGTAAAAGAAGAAGAATTATTAAAGGTGGAACAATTAGTAAATGAAGCTATAATGAGTGTTACACCTGTTAATACTACAGAAATGGACTTACAAGAAGCTAAAAATTCAGGAGCTGTAGGTATATTTGATGATAAATATGCTGAAAAAGTAAGAGTAGTATGTGCTGGAGAATATTCTAAAGAATTATGTGGGGGAACTCATATAGATAATACAGGTAAAATTGGATTATTTAAAATAATATCTGAAAATGGAATAGCAGCTGGAACAAGAAGAATAGAAGCTGTAACTGGAATGGAAGCATATAAATTAGTAAATGAAAAAGCTGAATTATTAAAACAAATTTCAGGAAAATTAAAATGTTCAGAAAAAGAAATTACAAGTAAATTAGATCAACAATCTAAAGAAATGAAAGAAAAAGAAAAAGAAATTACTAACTTAAAATCTAAATTTGCTTCAATGGAAATTAATGATATAATTAACTCAGCTAAAGATGTTAAAGGTATAAACGTAGTTACTTATGGATTAAAAGATGTTGATGGAGAAGCATTAAGAGGACTTTGTGAAAAAGTTAGAGATAAAGTTAATAATTCATTAACTTTACTTACAAGTTCAATAGATGGAAAAGTTGTAATATGTGCTATGGCTGATAAAGAAGCAGTATCAAAAGGAGCTCATTGTGGTAAAGTAATTAAAGAAGCAGCAACGATCCTTGGCGGAGGCGGTGGTGGAAGACCAGATATGGCCCAAGCTGGAGGTAAATTACCAGAAAAAATAAGTGAAGCACTTGATTCTGTTTATAAAATAGTTGAAACTTTAGTAAAGTAGTATACTTTTTAATAAATATAGGTTATAATAATATATAAGAATACTGTATATAATATAAATTTGTCATTAAGAATCATATTTCATTAATATGTGAATAAATGAATAATTTATAATAATTATGGTGATGCTATATATGGAAATAGTTTCTTTTTGATATATTGTAAGGGGGTGAGCTGCAAGAGCAGCAATCTTATGAGTAAAAATATTGAACATACAATGCAATTTGATTTAAACAAGACTAAGGAAGCTTTAACAAAAGCAATATTAACAGAGGTTTATGATTCACTACAACAAAAGGGTTATAATCCTATAAATCAACTAGTTGGATATTTAATTTCAGGAGACCCTACTTACATTACGAATTACAACGGAGCAAGAGCTTTAGTAAGAAAGCTTGAAAGAGATGAAATACTTGAAGAAGTTATAAAATCTTATTTAGAGATAAAGTAAAGAGTGCCCGTATTAGCGGGCGCTCTTATTTTTTAAGAGGTGCTTTAATTTGAGAATATTAGGTTTAGACTTAGGAAAAAAAACTATAGGAGTAGCTATATCTGATCCACTAGGCTTTACAGCACAAGGTATAACTACAATAAGAAGAGCAAATAAAGAAAAAGACATGGAAGAATTAAGAAAAATTTGTGATGAATATAAAGTAGAAACTATAGTTATAGGACTTCCTAAAAACATGAATGGAACAATAGGACCATCAGGAGAAATAGCTATGGAAATGGGCAAACTAGTAGAAGAAGCTTTAAATATAAAAGTAGAATTTTGGGATGAACGTTTAACAACAGTTGCAGCTCATAAAGCTATGCTTGAAGCAGATCTTTCAAGAAGTAAGAGAAAAAAGATAGTTGATAAGGTGGCATCAACATACATACTTCAAGGATATTTAGATAGAATATCTAAATAATATTGAAATTTATAACAGATTAATATAGACAAAGTTCTTGGTTTCATATAGAGTTATGATTAAAATATGAAAATTGAGAATGGATATCTTTAAGCATATAATTAATATACTTTAAAAGAGTAATAAATCTTGAACTTATAGAATTAAGAGTATTGTTTATATTAGTTATGTGAACAGAAAATATAAGAGTTATGGAAGGAGCATTTAAAATGCAAAAAGACGTAGAATATATAGAATTATTAGATGAACAAGGAGAACAAATTAAATTTAAGGTGATAACTTATTTCCAAATAGACGAAATAAATGGGGAATATGTTGTAGTGACTCCGGCAGAAAATGATGAATGTGATGAAGCATTTGTATTAAAAGTTATATCTGATGAAGATGGCAATGAAACTCTTGTTTCAATAGAAGATGAAAAAGAATTTGATTTAGTTGAAGAAGCATATAATCTTGTTATGTCAGAACAAGAGTAAAATTTTATAAATTAACTTATATTTTATAAAGTGAGGTGTTATTATGGAGCAATCAACTTCAATAGATATGAATGCCTTGAAAGAAGACTTAAAAAGAAAAGGGTATAAATTAACTGCGCAAAGAAGATCTATTGTTAATGCCATTATTGAGACAGAAGGAAAGCATTTAACAGCAGAAGAAATATATGATGAAGTTAAAAAAAGTTGTCCTGAAATAGGATTAGCAACTGTATATAGAACTATTATTCTTTTAGAGGAATTAGGTATAATATGCAGATTAGAATTGAATGACGGTTGTAGTAGATACGAGTTAGTTCACTCTAATGAAACTCATAGACATCATCATCTTGTATGTAATATATGTAATAAAGTCTTAGAAGTTGAAGATGATTTATTAGAGGATTTGGAAACACAAATAGAGACACAATACAAATTTAAAATATCTGATCATAGTGTTAAATTTTATGGATTATGTGAAGAGTGTCAAGAAAAAAATAAAAATGAATAAAAGAATTTCTTATAAATTAAGAAGTCTTTAATTATAAAATATTAAAAGAAGAAGGAGGGGAAACATGAAAAACGAAAGAGCTAAGGTTAAAATTATTCCTTTAGGTGGTATAAATGAAATCGGTAAGAACATCACAGCCATTGAATATAAAGAAGATATCGTAGTAATTGACTGTGGACTTAAATTCCCAGATGACGATATGTTTGGGATTGATATTGTTATTCCGGATGTTTCATACCTTATTAAAAACAAAGATAGAGTTAGAGGAATATTTTTAACACACGGGCATGAGGACCACATAGGTGCATTACCTTACGTTTTAAAACAACTTAATGTTCCTATTTATGGTACTAAACTTACTCTTGGAATCGTTGAAACAAAATTGAAAGAGCACGGTTTACTTTCAACTACAGAATTAGTTACAATAAAGCCAAGAGATACGATAAAGTTAAATAATGTTTCAGTAGAATTTATAAAAACCAATCACTCAATTGCAGATTCAGTAGCAATTGCAGTTCATACACCACTTGGAGCGGTACTTCATACGGGGGATTTTAAAATCGATTATACTCCAATTGATGGAGAAATAATGGATTTTGCAAGATTTGCAGAATTAGGTAAAAAAGGCGTTTTAGCAATGTTAGCAGATTCAACAAATGTTGAAAGACCAGGTTATACAATGTCAGAAAAAACAGTGGGTGAGAGTTTTATTAGGCTTTTTGATAATGCGAAAGGCAGAATTATAGTTGCTACATTTGCATCAAATGTTCATAGAATTCAACAAATCATAACAGCAGCACAAATTTATGGCAAAAAAGTTGCGGTATCTGGAAGAAGTATGGAAAATATAGTTCAAGTTGCAATAGAATTAGGATATTTAACTATAGAAAAAGATGTATTTGTATCTGTAGATCAAATATCAAAATATCCAAATGAAAAAATTGTTATAATAACAACAGGAAGCCAAGGAGAGCCAATGTCAGCATTAGCTAGAATGGCAGCATCTGAACATAAAAAGATAAATATAATTGAAGGTGATACTGTAATTATTTCAGCAACGCCAATTCCAGGTAATGAAAAACTAGTTTCTAAAGTTATTAATCAGTTATTTAAAAAAGGTGCTGAAGTAATATATGAGTCTTTAGAAAAAGTACATGTTTCTGGTCATGCTTGCCAAGAAGAATTAAAATTAATGCAAAGACTAGTAAAACCAAGATTCTTTATTCCAGTACATGGAGAATATAGACACTTAAAGCAACATGGAGAATTGGCTATAAGTCTTGGACTTTCAGAAAAAAATCTTTTAATACCTGAAAATGGTGATGTAATAGAAGTTACAAGAAAGAGCATTAAGAAAAGCTGTACTGTTTCAGCTGGGCAAGTATTTGTAGATGGATTAGGGGTAGGAGATGTTGGAAATATAGTATTAAGAGATAGAAAACATCTATCACAAGATGGTATATTGACTGTTGTAGTTACAATGGAAAGACATACTGCTAATGTAATTGCAGGTCCAGATATAATTTCAAGAGGATTTGTATATGTAAGAGAATCAGAAGGTCTTATGGATCAAGCAAAAGAACTTGTTAGAAAAGTTTTAAAAGATTGTGAAGAAAAGAATATTACTGATTGGGCTACATTGAAATCTAGAATGAGAGATGAATTAAGAGAACTTCTTTATGAAAAAACAAAAAGAAAACCAATGATTTTACCAATAATTATGGAAATTTAAAATTATTGGTAAAGAGTATCGTGTATAATTGAGTTGACTTTTGTAGAATAACAGTTTAAAATAAAAAACAGTGGTTATAGAAGATTGGATACTTTTTTGTATCCAATTTTCTTTTGGAGAAAAAAAGTTATAGGTTTACATAGAGTAAAAATTAAACTGTCCATACATTAAATAATTATTTTTGGAGGAATTTACATGGAACTAATAAAGAGAGAAGATATAAGAAATATAGCAATTATTGCTCACGTTGACCATGGTAAGACAACTTTAGTAGATGCCCTATTAAAGCAAAGCCATGTTTTTAGAAGTAATGAAAAAGTACAAGAAAGAGTAATGGATTCAAATGATTTAGAAAAAGAAAGAGGAATCACTATTCTTTCAAAAAATACAGCAGTACAATATAAGGATATTAAGATAAATATAGTAGATACTCCAGGACATGCGGATTTCGGTGGAGAAGTTGAACGTGTATTGAAAATGGTTGATTCGGTTTTATTAGTAGTAGATTCATATGAAGGTCCTATGCCTCAAACTAAGTTCGTTTTAAAGAAAGCTTTAGAATTAGGATTAAAACCAATAGTTGTAATAAATAAAATAGATAAACCAGATGCAAGACCAGAAGAAGTTATAGATGAAGTTTTTGATTTATTCTTAGAATTAGGAGCAAATGATGAACAATTAGACTTCCCAATCATATATGCATCAGCTAGAGAAGGTTTTGCTAGAAATAATGTTGAGGATACTAACAATGACATGATTCCTTTATTTGAAAAGATAATAGAACATGTTCAAGCACCAGAAGGTTACATAGACGAACCATTACAAATGTTAGTTACTACATTAGATACAAACGAATATGTTGGTAAAATTGCTATAGGTAAGATTCACAGAGGAAAAGTGAAGAAAAACCAAACAGTTGCCTTAGTAAAAATTGATGGAAGTACAGCAAATTATAAGATAACAAGTGTATTTACTTATGATGGATTAAAAAGAATAGAAGCAGATGAAGCAGCACTTGGAGATATAGTTGCAGTAAGTGGTGTTACTGATGCAAACATAGGAGAAACTATTGCAGATTCTCAAAATCCAGAAGCTTTACCATTTGTAAATATAGATGAGCCAACTCTTAGCATGAACTTTATGGTAAACAATTCACCTTTTGCAGGAAAAGAAGGAGAATTCGTTACATCAAGACATTTAAGAGATAGATTATTTAAAGAATTAGAAACGAACGTAAGTTTAAGAGTAACAGAACTTACACCAGATTGCTTTGAAGTTTCAGGTAGAGGAGAACTTCATCTTTCAGTACTTATTGAAACAATGAGAAGAGAAGGTTATGAATTCCAAGTTTCAAAAGCAAGTGTTATATTTAAAGAAGAAAATGGTCATAAAGAAGAACCGATGGAATATTTAACAATTGATGTTCCAGAAGAATTCATGGGACCAGTTATGGAAAAATTAGGACCAAGAAAAGCTGAAATGGTTAATATGACATCAGCTGTTAACGGATATACAAGATTAGAATTTATAGTTCCAGCAAGAGGATTAATTGGATTCAGAAATGAATTTATGACTGATACTAAGGGAAATGGTATAATGAACCATGTATTCCATAGCTATGATAGATATAAAGGTGAAATTCCAACTAGAAGTAGAGGATCTATAGTTTCATTTGGAGATGGAGAATCTATTGCTTATGGATTATTTAATGCTCAAGAAAGAGGACAATTATTTATAACATCAGGTCTTCCAGTATATGAAGGAATGGTTGTAGGTGTATCATCTAGAGCAGAGGATATAGATATTAATATCTGTAAAGGTAAAAAACTTACTAATACAAGATCTTCAGGTGCTGATGAAGCAGTAAAATTAATTCCACCATTAGAAATGAAGCTTGAACAATGTTTAGAATTCATAAATGATGATGAATTAGTAGAAGTTACACCAAAGAATATAAGAATGAGAAAAACTGTATTAGGTAGTTCTGAAAGAAAGAAATTAGTAAGCAGAAGTAAAAAATAATATAAGTTCTTATGTTTAAAATAATATAAAAAGATATTATAATAAAGTAAATGGTCTTATGACTATTTACTTTATTATATATTACGGAGGAACTTTATGAAGAAGCTTAAATCCTTTAAAAAGAACATCATATTAACTTTAAGTCTTTTTTTAATAGTTTTATGTGCTATATTATTATTTTCATATAAAAAGAGTATATCAAAACCTCTAAAGGGAAATGAAGATGTAATTTCTATAGAAGTTAGACATGGCGAAGGAATTTATTCAATATTGGATAGGTTAAATAGAGAAAATAAATTATCTAATAAGTATTTTATAAAACTTAATTTAATGTTTAATAAAAAAGACATGAATCTTCAAGAGGGGATATATGAAGTTAACTCTAATGTTAATTTGTCACAATTAATAAATACATTAAACAATCAAGAAGACAATAAAAATGTTAAGAAATTAGTAATTCCAGAAGGATATACAATAGATCAAATATCTTCTAAAATTGAAGAAGAAGGAATTTGTTCGAAAGAAGATTTTATAAATGCAATAAAGAGTTATAAATTACCAAGTTTTATAAAAGAAGATTCTAATAAGAGATACAATTTAGAGGGGTTCTTATATCCAGATACATATTTTATTAAAAATGGTTCTAATGCAGAATCAGTAGTTGACTTAATGTTTAATAGATTTTTAGAAGTATTAGTAGAAATTGAAAATGAAGATGGAATTGACATAAAAGACAATGAAATTGAAAAATTAATAACTATTGCGTCAATGATAGAAAAAGAAGCTAGATATGATTATGATAGAGATTTAATTTCTTCTGTTGTTTATAATAGATTAAAAGACAATATGAAATTGCAATTAGATGCCACAGTAATATATGGACTTGGTTATCATGTAGATGTAGTATTAAATAAGCATTTGGAAGTTAACTCCTTATATAATACATATAAATATGTTGGCTTACCAATAGGACCAATAGCAAATCCAGGTAAGGCATCTATAAGAGCTACATTATTTCCTAAAGAAACAAATTATTTGTTTTATATATTAAAAGAAGATGGATATCATTATTTTACTGATAGTTATGATGATTTTTTAAAGAAAAAAGAAGAATTGGGATATTAGTTTAGTATGGAGGATTTAAATGAGTAAAATTACATATGATTATATGGAAGATTATATAAGAGGTTTAATTCCTGATAGAAAAGGAATATTAAAAGAAATAGAAGATTTTGCAAAAGAAAATGCTGTTCCTATAGTTCAAAAAGAAACAGGGGTATTTTTAGAGTTTATGGTAAATATGAAAAAACCACTTAGAATTTTAGAACTTGGTACAGCTATAGGTTTTTCATCTATATTAATGTATGAAGCTGCAAAAACTAATCCAGAAATTATAACAATTGAGAGAGATGAAAAAATGATAGAATTTGCTAAATTAAATTTGAAAAAGTTTAATTTAGAAGATAAGATAAAAATAGAACAAGGCGATTGTCTTGAAGTTTTAGAAAAATTAGAAGAACCTTTTGATTTAATATTTATGGATGCAGGTAAAGGTCACTATAATCATTTTCTTCCACATTGTTTAAGATTGTTAAAACAAGATGGGATTATTATAGCTGATAATGTTTTATTTAGAGGTATGGTAGCTTCTAATGAGCTTGTTAAAAGAAGAAAGATAACTATAGTTAAAAGAATGAGAACATATTTAGACATGGTTACTAGTGATGAAAAGCTAATAACAACAGTAATACCTATGGGAGATGGTATTGCAGTGACAAAAAGGAGGTAATTTAAAATGAGAAAACCAGAAATTTTAGCACCAGCTGGAAATTTAGAAAAATTAAAAATTGCAATAGATTTTGGAGCAGATGCTGTATATTTAGGTGGAGGAAAACTAAATTTAAGGGCGTTTTCAAATAATTTTACTAATGAAGAAATGGCAGAAGGAATAAAGTATTGTCACGAAAGAGGTAAAAAAGTATATGTTACTTTAAATGTTTTCGCAAGAAATCAGGATTTAAAGGGTGCAGGAGAATATATTAAAAGCTTATATGATTTAGGTGTGGATGCAATTATTGTAGCAGATCCATCATTAATTGCTATAGCAAAAGAAGCTGCTCCAGATCTTGAACTACATTTAAGTACTCAAGCAAATACTGTTAACTGGGTAGCAACTAAGTTTTGGCATGATTTAGGAGTAAAGAGAGTTGTATTAGCAAGGGAATTAACTTTTAATGAAATAAAAACAATAACATCTAATATTCCAGAGGATTGTGATATAGAAGCATTTGTGCATGGTTCAATGTGTATAGCGTATTCAGGAAGATGTTTAATATCTAATTATATGCTTGGAAGAGATTCTAATAAAGGAGTATGTTCAAATGCATGTAGATATAAATATCATCTTATGGAAGAAACAAGACCAGGTGAATATTATCCAGTAGTTGAAGATGAAAATGGTACATATATAATGAACTCTAAAGATTTATGTATGATTAATTATATACCAGAACTTGTACAAAGTGGAATATACTCATTTAAAATAGAAGGTAGAATGAAAAGTGAATTTTATGTAGCTTCTGTTGTAAAAGCATATAGAGAGGCACTAGATGCTTATTGGGAAGATCCAGAAAATTATAAATTTAAAGAAGAGTGGATGGATACATTAAATAAAATAAGCCATAGAAAATATCATACTGGTTTCTTCTTAGGTAGAATGGGTGAACAAAATTATGAAGAATCATCTTATGTAAGAGACTATGATATTGTAGGTATGGTTAAAGAATATGATCCTGAAACTAAAATAGCTACAATACTACAAAAAAATAGAGTATTTGAAAATGATGAAGTAGAGATATTAAGACCGCATACACCATATTTTAAAGTTAAACTTTTAGATATGTTTGATGCAGAAAAAAATGTTAAAACTGATGTTGCCAATAGAGCACATATGATATTTAAAGTGAAAGTTGAAAAACCATTACAAAAAAATGATATGTTAGTAAAATCTAATAAAGTACTTTCATTATAAAATAAATAAAATATTTTATTTTTGAATAAAACACCTTATCTAAGGCTAAAATTTAAGCTGAAGAGAGGTGTTTTTTATTTTTACTGATAAATATAGCATAAAGAAGAGATTGCTAAAGATTCTGGCTTTTTTTATTACACTAATAATAGTGTTGAGTATGAGATTGTATATGTTACAGGTACATCCATCAGAAAAAGTACAGGTATCTTATCAAAATCATCAAATGGAAAATATAAGTAATATAAAATACATGATTTTAGATACTAATGGAAAAGATTTGATGAAGTATAATAAAAAATATGTTTTAGTTGTTGATATTAAGCCTTTTAGTTTGAATAATTATGAGGAGACACTAGAGGATTTAATGGCTTTAAATTTTATAATGAAATCTGAAAATCCTGATTTTAATTATGCAGAAATAATGAAATCACAAGGAAAGATTTATTATAATATTTCAGAAGAAACTTATAATAAAATAAATAAACTTCAAAATATAAAAGGAATTTACACATATATCTTTGATGAAGTAGATACAAAAAAAGCATGGAGTGTTAGTAGCTTTTTAGCTAATATATTAGATGAAAATCAAGTTGAAGGATCTTTGCAAGAAAATCTTCAAGGATACCTAAAAAATAATGATTTGCCTAAAAAAAATTTTTATTTAGATAATAAGTCTGTATATGCTAAAGAAGTAGTTAATATAAATGATGATAATAATAATTTGAAATTAACTATTGATAAAGATATGGAAGATAAAATAAGAAGTATACTTGAAAAAGAAGAATATAAGTATTTAAAAAATGTTGGAGTAAGTATCATAGAAAGTGATACTGGAAAGATAAGAGCTTTAGTACAAAAAGATGAAAGTGAAGCTAATATAAACTTGGGTATCCAAGAAATTGGGTATGAACCAGGATCAATATATAAAATAATTACATTGGCCTCTGCATTAGAAATGGGTTTGGTAAATGTAAATGATACATTCAATTGTAGTGGAAATATATGTAGGGAAGGTCATGGAAGATTAACAGTCAAAAATTCATTAGTAAGATCTTGTAATGATATATTTGCTAAAATTGGTTCTTTAGTAGGATATGATAAGTTGATGGAATATTCTAAAGAACAAGGTTTGTATAATAGAGTTTTAAACTTAGAAGGAGAAAATAAAAATGAAACTTGTGGAATAAAACCTAAAGAAGATGCAGGAATGAACAATATATCAATAGGTCAATGTATGAATGTTTCGCCAGTTCAAATGTTAGGGGCTGTAAATACTGTAGTGAACAATGGAATATATGTAAAGCCGTATATTGTAGAAAGTATTTTAGATAAAAATGATAATGTAGTAAAAGAATTTAAAAGTGATGAGAAAAAAATTTATAGTGAAATAACATCAAGACTTGTTAAAGATGGAATGAAAGAGGTTGTAGTAAGAGGTACAGGAATAAAAGCATATATAGCAGATTTAGATATAGGCGGAAAAACAGGTTCAGCTACAGCTAGTGATGGAAATACACATGGATGGTTTTCAGGGTATTTTAAATTTAATAACAAAACATATACTATGGTAGTATTTATACCGAATATAGAACTACAAAATTTAGCAACTAATGTGGAACTTGGTGGAGGAGACACGGCTGCTCCCATATTTAAAGATATAGTTAAAACATTAAATAATAAATAAATATAATAAAATAGAAATGAATAAGCAACTTTTTTAATTTCTAAACATATTATAGTATCAAGCACTGTTATGGAGGAAAAAGGTGTTTGTATTAAATGGTTTCATAGAATTGATATGTAATTCTCTATTTTTAACAGGATATATAAGTAGCGGAAATACATTTCCCAACCCGCTTAATGAAAGTGAAGAGGAAGAATACTTAAAAAGACTTAAAGATGGAGATAAGACAGCCAAGGGTGTTTTAGTTGAAAGAAACTTAAGATTGGTAGCACATATAGTAAAGAAATATTCTTTTCCTAATAAAGATGTAGATGAATTAATCTCTATTGGAACTGTTGGATTAATTAAAGCGATTGATTCGTTTGATTCTAGTAAGGGTACTAGACTTGCTACTTATGCCTCTAGGTGCATAGAAAATGAAATCTTAATGTTGTTTAGAAATAATAAAAAACAAAAAAGTGAAGTATATCTGCAAGATCCTATTGGAGTAGATAAGGAAGGAAATGAAATTTGTCTTATCGATATATTAAGTAGTGATAGTGATTCGGTTTTAGAAAAAGTAGAGAATAACCTACAGATCAAAGACCTATATAAAAAAATTAAAGATTCTTTAACTAAAAGAGAAAGTACAATACTTATAATGAGATATGGATTGATAGATGGAAACAGAAAAACTCAAAGGGAGATAGCAGGGATGTTAGGAATTTCTCGTTCTTATGTATCTAGAATAGAAAAAAAAGCTTTAAAAAAACTAAAAAAAGAATTATTTGGTAAAATTTAAAGTCAAAATAAGGTGTAGCTAAAAAGCGCACCTTATTTTAATATAAAAAACTATTAATTATATTGAAAAATATGATAATCTTATTATAGGAAGATTATTTTTAGAATAAATTAAAAAAGGTTTTATTTTTTAAAAATATATTTTAATATTTAATGGGGGATGAGTATGTCAAATATCGACAAAATGATAAAAAGCATTGATTTAAATAATGTTTCTGATATTCATATTTCTTCTGGGTTACCTCCAATGATTAGAATAGATGGTAATTTAAAAAGTGCTAGTAACTTAGTAATTAATCATGAAACAGTAGCTCAATACATTAGAGAACTAGCACCAGAAAGATTTGAAGAATTTTTAGAAGAAGGGGATATTGATTTTAAGTATCAACCTGAAGGTATGGGGAATTTTAGAGGTAATGCATATAAGTGTAAAGGGAATTATTCTATTTGTTTAAGAGTGATAAAACAACGTATACCTAAAATTAGTGATATAACAAATGCACAAATACTAAAAGATTTTACAAAACTGAATGATGGATTAGTATTAGTAACAGGTCCTACAGGATCAGGTAAAAGTACAACACTCGCGGCCATGATAAATGAAATTAATAACACAAAAGAGAAACATATAATTACATTAGAAGATCCTATTGAGTATATCTATGATAATAATAAATCAATAATAAATCAAAGAGAAGTTGGTCAAGATACTAAGAGCTATGTTATGGGACTAAGAGCTGCATTAAGGCAAGATCCAGATGTTATATTAATTGGAGAAATGAGAGATACTGAAACAATAGAAGTGGCATTAAGAGCAGCTCAAACAGGTCATTTGGTATTTTCAACACTTCATACAATGGGAGCTGCTAATAGTATTTATAGAATAATTAACTCTTTTGATAATAAAGAACAAAATGAAATTAAAGTACAACTTTCTTCGTTGTTGAGAGGAGTTGTATCACAAATTTTATTACCTAATGCTACAGGTGTTGGAAGAACTGCAGCACTAGAAATTATGACATGCACTACTAGTATAAAGAATTTAATAAGAGAGGGAAATTATGAGCAGATCAATAGTTTTATTCAAATGGGGTCTAAGTATGGAATGCAAACTATTGATATGGATTTGAAAAGATTGGTTAATGAAAATATAATAGTTAAAGAAGAGTATATAAAATGGAAATCAAACAATAATTAAAATTAACAAAGTAATAAAAAGGAATTTTAATTGTTATGTTGAATATAAATAGGAAACAGTATACTTTTCTGCAAGGAGGTAAGAAATAAAATAATGCAAGAAGAAATAATTGCATCAATAGACTTTGGAAGTAAGAAGCTATCAGCTTCTCTTGCAGCAAAAAAAGATGAAGAGGATATGCAAATACTTGGTGTTAAGTATTGTAAATCTAAAGGAATTGAAAAAGGAATAATTAAAGATGTTGACAAGTGTCGAGAAGTTTTAAAAACTCTTTTAAAAGATTTAGAAGATAAAAGTGGTAGGAAGATAAAAAATATTTCAGCAGGGATATCAACAAGAAATATTAGAATAACTGAAGTCACTGTTTCTATTTCATTAATAGAGGGGATCGCTAAAAAAGAAGATATAAATGAAGCATTAAAAAAGGCTAGAAACGCTACTTCTATTAGTGACAATGAAATTCTAATTGATACGTTGATTAATTTTTATATCTTGGATGGAAAAGTTTTACATAGAGATATATTAAATTGGCGAGGTAATAAATTAGATATAAATTTAACTTTAATAATAGGATTAAAAGATGAAATTACTAAATATTATGAGATTTTTAAAGGCACTAATTACAATCTATCTAATATAAAGTTAAATATATTGTGTGGTAAACAGATATTTTTAACTGAGGATGATGTAGGAGATAAAGTTTTAGTAGATATAGGTGCAGGCAATATAGATATGGCTATATTTAGTAATGGAATTCCTAAATACATTGGTAGTATACCTTTAGGCGGAAGTAATATTTCTAAAGATTTGGCAATTTGTGGAGAGCTTTCATTTTCGGAAGCTGAGAATATAAAAATAATTTATTCTAGTAATTATGAAACTTTGTATAAAGATAATAAAATAGCGGACGAAATAGAAGTTGGAACATTAAAGATATCAAAATCATTATTTTATGAAGTTATTAATGCTAGAATTGAAGAAATACTAAATTATATTAATAGAGAGTTAAAAAACACTGGTCATTATGATAGAATTTGTAGTATAATTCTATATGGTAGTGGATTAAATTATTTTGAGAATATAAGCAATTTCGTTAATGATATTTTGAAAATTCCAGCTACAGTTATAACAAAAGATGACTTAGGGATAAAAAATCCTGAGAATATAACATCTTTAGCTGTGGTCAAGGAAGTTTATGATAATTTAGATTTAATTTCATATGAGTATAAAAATTCACAGAAGGTTAATGATATTGTTATAAGTAAAAATGAAGAAGAAAAAATAGAAAACAAAGCAAGTAAGAGTGTTTTAAAGAAAGTCAGAGATTTTTTAGAGGGAATTTTCTAAAGGAGGAGTTATTTTGTTAGATTTTGATGGGGATATTCAAGAATTAACTAATATAAAAGTAATAGGCTGCGGAGGTGGCGGTAGTAATGCTGTAAATCGAATGATAGTTGAAGGGTTAAAAAATGTAGAATTTATAGCAATTAATACAGATAAACAAGCATTAATGCTTTCACATGCAGATCAAAAAATTCAAATTGGAGAAAAGTTAACAAAAGGCTTAGGTGCTGGAGCTAACCCTGAAATAGGGAAAAAAGCAGCAGAAGAAAGTAAAGAAGAAATTTCAGCTGCAATAAAAGGTGCTAATATGGTATTTATAACTGCAGGAATGGGTGGCGGAACTGGAACTGGTGCTGCTCCGATAGTTGCAGAAATAGCTAAGTCTATGGAAATATTAACTGTAGGTGTAGTTACAAAGCCTTTCCCATTTGAAGGTAAGAGAAGAATGAGACATGCAGAAATGGGTATAGAAACATTAAAACAAAAAGTAGATACATTGGTTATTATTCCAAATGAAAGACTACTTAGAATGGCAGATAAGAAGACTACATTATTAGATTCATTTAAATTAGCTGATGATGTGTTAAGACAAGGTGTACAGGCAATTTCTGACCTAATTACTATTACTGGTGTAATTAATGCGGACTTTGCAGATATAAAGGCAGTTATGCTTAATAAAGGATTAGCTCATATGGGGGTCGGTTTTGGAAGTGGAGATAATAGAACTCAAGATGCAGTTCATCAAGCAATTTCATCTCCATTATTAGAAACATCAATTGAAGGTGCAACAGATGTTATAATAAACTTCACAGGTGGAGTTGATTTAGGTGCATTAGAAGTTTACGATGCAGCTGATGTTGTGCGTGAAGCAGTAGATCCTGATGCTAATATAATCGTTGGTGCAGTAATTGATGAAACACTTAATGAGGAGATTAGAATTACTGTTATAGCTACAGGATTTGAAGTTCCTAACAATAATATTGCTCCTTCAGAAGTGATAAATAAGGTTACTCAAACTCAAAGAGAAGAGGTACCACAGCCTAAGGCTCCTACACCAGAAGTTGCAGCGACAGTGGAACAACCTAAACAAGAAAGTAATTTTGATGATGATGATCTATTAGATATACCTGTTTTCTTAAGAAGAACTAAAAAGCATTAATACTTAGTATTTTATGAATTTATATATAAGAAAAGCATGCGAGATTAATTAATCTTGCATGCTTTTTTCTTTATACAAATTTTATTGTTTTAATACATGTTATTACTTTTTATAAAGTAATTTATCTATGTTATACAATTAAAGATAGTAATTGATTAAATATAAAAGTATTATTGATTATTAAAAACTAAATGTAAATATATGTAAAAAGTTATGTTCTAAAAATGGCAATATCGTATGCTATTGTGACAAATTTTTAATTAATATAAGTCTATAATAAAACTCAATAGGGGGATTCGTATGGAGGTATATATAGATATTTTAATTTTAGAAAATTTTATAATTAATTTATTTCTTATGATACTAACAATGAAAATACTAAAGTATAAAGTTAAAGATATTCTATTAATATGTTCAGGATTTATAGGAGCATTGTATACGATTGTACTATTATTTCCTGAATTGAATGTGTTAACTTCATTTCCTTGTAGAATAATAATCTTATATATAATGATTAGGATAAGCTATGGTAAAAAAGGTTTTATTAATACAATTAAAGCAATGTGTGTATTTTTATTATTAACATTTACATTAAGTGGATTATGTTTTTTATTTTCACTAAATCAAAATGAATATTTGTTAGGAGAAAGTTTTGAAATAAGCAAGTACTCAATGAAGTATTTGCTATTAGGTGGAATGATAATATATATGTTTTGTAATAGATTAATAGAATATATTAAAAACAAATTAATGGTGAATAATTTTAAGTTTAGTATACAGTTTAAGGTATCTGACAATATGTATGATATAAAAGGTTTCTTAGATACTGGTAATGAACTAAGAGAGCCTGTTAGCAATCTTCCATGTATTTTAATAGAAAAGGATCTTATAAGTACAATTGATTTTAATTGTAAGGATGTCTATTACATACCTTATAGTGCAATTGGGTATGGAGGTAATTTAAAAGGAATAAAGGTAGAATCTATAAAAATAAAAGGTGAAAAATTTTATAATGAAGTGGACGCTATCATATGTCCTTGTAATGAGAAGTTAAGTAAAGAAAATGATTTTAATGCATTGTTATCAAGAGGAGTAATATAAAAGGGGTGTATTATGAGAAGAATGATTTTATTTTTAAATAAGTTATTATCTAGATTTAAATTATTTAGAAGAAAGCTATATTATGTAGGTGGTAGCGATGCACTTCCACCACCATTATCAAAAGATGAAGAAGAAACCTTAGTGAATAATCTTATGCATGGAGACGAAAGTATAAGAAGTATCTTAATAGAAAGAAATTTAAGACTAGTTGTTTATATAGCAAGAAAGTTTGAAAATACAGGTGTTCATGTAGAAGATTTAATTTCAGTAGGAACTATTGGATTAATAAAAGCAGTAAATACTTTTAATCCAGAAAAAAAGATTAAATTAGCAACATATGCATCTAGATGTATAGAAAATGAAATTCTAATGTATTTAAGGAGAAATAGTAAAATAAAAGCAGAAATTTCATTTTACGAACCTTTAAATATAGATTGGGATGGAAATGAATTATTGTTATCAGATATTTTAGGTACTGAAAATGATGAGGTATACAATTTAATTGAAGATGAAGTTGACAAGCAATTATTGTTAATGGCACTTAAAATTTTAAATGATAGAGAAAAAGAAATTGTAAGACTTAGATTTGGGCTAAATGGGACACGAGAAAAAACTCAAAAGGAAGTTGCGGATATGCTTGGAATATCTCAATCTTACATTTCAAGATTAGAAAAAAAAATAATTAGAAGACTAAAAAAAGAAATAAGCAAAATGATTTAGCTTGTCTTTAGTATAAAAGTATTATCTATCGGAGATAATCTTTAATGCAGCAGATTATTACTTCCGAAAGGGTTGGTACTTATGATTATTAATAAGGTGGAAATATGTGGAGTAAATACTTCTAAACTTCCAATGCTTAAAGAAAAAGAAAAGAAACAACTTCTTTTAGCATTAAAAAAAGGAGATTTAAGTGCTAGAGAAACCTTTATAAAAGGCAACCTAAGATTAGTACTTAGTGTTATTCAAAGATTTAATAATAGAGGAGAAAACGTTGATGATTTATTTCAAGTAGGATGTATTGGTTTGATGAAATCAATAGATAATTTTGATTTATCACAAAATGTTAAGTTTTCAACCTATGCAGTACCTATGATAATAGGAGAAATTAGAAGATATTTAAGAGACAATAATTCTATAAGAGTTAGTAGATCATTAAGAGATATTGCATATAAGGCATTAATAGTAAGAGATAAATTTATAAAGGACAATAATAAAGAGCCAACAATATCTCAAATTGCAAAAGAACTAGAACTACCAAGAGAAGAAGTTGTATTTGCGTTAGATGCAATACAAGATCCGGTATCTTTATTTGAACCAATCTATCATGATGGTGGAGATGCAATATTTGTTATGGATCAAATAAGTGATTCGAAAAATACAGATGAAAGTTGGCTTGAAAATATATCCATAAAGGAAGCTATGAAAAAGCTAACAGATAGAGAAAAATTGATTTTAAATTTAAGATTTTTTAGGGGAAGAACGCAAATGGAAGTTGCAGATGAAATTGGCATTTCTCAAGCACAAGTGTCTAGGCTGGAAAAAACAGCTTTAAAGCATATGAGAAAACATGTTTAAAATTAATCCATATGGTATAATAAAAACTGATATTTAACAAATATCAGTTTTTATTATATAAGTAATTAAGTAAAGTTATCATACATATAAATATATAGAATAAATAAATTTTTTAGTTTCATTTGCTGTTTGCTTTGTATTTAAAGCAAATTAAATACAAAATTTATGTATTTAAATACTCATTTGAAACTTATAAATTAGAATTCATTAGCAGGCAAATGTTGTATTTAGTGTTATACAAGAAAGAGTATTACAAATCAGTGTTAATGTATAAAAGTATTTTTTATAGGTAGGGGGATAACTATGGAAGCAGAAATGTATTCACTTAATGCCATGAGATCTATGGAAATAATAGATATATCTACAGGGCGTAAACTTGGTTTTATAAAAGATTTTAAAGTTGATTGTGATGAAAATAAAATAACTTCATTAATTTTACCAAGTACAACTATGAAATCGTGGTTTTTAAAAGATGATGAAATAGAAATTAAGTGGAATGATATAGTAAAAGTTGGAGTTGATGTTATATTAGTTAAATCAAATAATATTCCAGAGTATGATTCTAATAATGGGTAGTAATCAGAACAAAAACTATATATAATAAATTTATAAATACTTTTTACTAAAGTAAAAGAGGTGATTAAAGTGAAATGTCCATTTTGTAATTTTGAAGAAAGCAAAGTTGTTGATTCCAGAGCAACAGATGATAATACTACAATTAGAAGACGAAGAGAGTGCTTAAATTGTAATAAGAGATATACTACGTATGAGAAAATAGAGGATTTTCCTGTTTTAGTTGTTAAAAAAGATTTAACTAGGGAAAACTTTAATAAAGAAAAAATTATTAATGGTCTTATTATTGCTTGTCAAAAAAGACCTGTTTCAAGAAAACAAATAGAAGATATAGCTTATGAAATAGAAAAATCAATTTCTAATAGAATGGTTACTGAAGTTGCATCTAAAGATATAGGTGAAATGGTTATGGATAAACTTAAACAAGTTGATGAAATATCATATGTTAGATTTGCATCGGTCTATAGACAATTTAAGGATATAAATACTTTCTTAGAAGAAATTAAGAATCTCGTAGTTAATTAAAATTAAAATAGTTATTTAAAAAGGATTTTGAATATGTTAGATTTAACTTTCAAATCCTTTTTATATATTAATATATATAATAGTATGTTATATATATGTTATAGAGACGTTAAAAGTTAGTTAATACAATTAATATAAAACTTATAAATGATAAAATTAATGTATAAATTTGGGGGGATAATTCTGAAAAAATTAGAATTAAAAGAAATAGAAAATATAGAAGATTTTATGACAATAAAATTAGACAATACTGCCAAAATAGTATTTTCAAATGCAGAACTTAATAGGAGTTTTAATAGGAATACTGATGAAGGAATTAATCAATTAGAATCACTGAAATATAAATTTAATGTTAGCGAAGTGGTATATTTAAAACAAGTACATAGTGATAATATATTAATTTATAATAATAATGATATTAAAAATGAAGAAGGGGATGCAATAATAACAGATAATAAAAATGTTATTATTGGAGTTTTTACTGCGGATTGTGTTCCTGTTATATTGGTGGATGAGATTAAAAAGGTATCAGCAGCAATTCATAGTGGATGGAGAGGAACATTTAATTCTATTACTTTAAAAACAATAGAAAAAATGAAGAATGAGTTTAAGTGTAATCCTAAAAATATTAAAGCTTATATAGGACCTCATATAAGAAGTTGTTGTTATGAAGTATCAGCGGAATTAAAAGAAAAGTTTTTAAAAAAAAAGAAAGAAATTAAAGAGTTGGATTTATTCAATAAAAATAATTTAAATTTAGAAGAATGTATATTAAATGATTTAAGAAATTCAGGAGTTAAAGAAGAGAATATAAATACTTTAGAATTATGTACATATTGTAGTGAAAAAATTAAATTACATTCATATAGAAAATCAAATGGGGATTATGGTAGAATGTTTACTTTTATAATTTTAGAGTAAGGAGAATAGTTATGTCTGATGAAAAAATATTGATAGTGGATGATGAGGAACACATAATAGAATTACTAAAGTTTAATTTAATTAATGCAGGGTACAAGGTCTTTTGTTGCAATAATGGTATAGATGCCCTTGAAATAGCAAAGATAGAAAAACCTAAATTAATATTATTGGATTTAATGTTACCAGGATTAGATGGTTTTGATGTTTGTAAAGAAGTAAAAAAAGATAAAGAAACTCAAAATACATCAATAATAATATTGACAGCAAAAGGAGAGGAAATTGATAAAATCTTAGGTTTAGAATTAGGTGCAGATGATTATATAACTAAACCTTTTTCTGTAAGAGAATTATTAGCACGAGTTAAAGCTGTTCTTAGAAGAACTTATCCAGGGGCAGACATTGAAAATAATTCATATGAGTCTCAAGGCCTTAAAATAGATTTTGATAGACATGAGGTGTTTATTAATAATCAAAAAATTGAATTGACTTTAAAGGAATTTGACCTCTTAAAAATATTAATAAAAAATAGAGGGAAAATTCTTCAAAGAGAAACGTTATTAGATAAAATATGGGGATATGAGTACATAGGGGAAACTAGAACAGTAGATGTACATATAAGATATCTAAGAAAGAAGATAGAAGAAGACGATAAAAATCCTAAATTTATAGAAACCATTAGAGGAGTAGGTTACAGGTTTAACCCAATTGATAAATAATGAAAAAGAAAATATTAATATCATCAATGATGACAGTTTTTTTTGCTCTTATAATAGTAACTTCTTTTTTTGTGTTGTTAAGTAATTTTCAACAAATTAGAGATACGAAAAATGAACTTAGAAATTTTAACTTACTTATTGGTCAATTAGATAACTTAGATTCATTAAATAATATCAATAAACAAGATTTTAGAGAAATAAAAATAAACAATGCACCAGTTAGATTTACATTACTTGATACAAATGGAATTGTATTATATGATATGGAAAATGAATTAGAAAATAATTATAAGAATAATAAAGAATTTCAACAAGCTATAGAAAGTGGAGAAGGATCATCAACTAAGTATAGTGAAGATGGTAATATTAATTTAATATATTATGCTACAAAATTAAATAATAATTTAATGGTGGTAAGTTCAGTTCCTGTTAATATGGTAAAAACGTTCCAAAATAAAAATATAAAATATTGTATAGGGATAATAACTGTTGTAATGTTTTTTTCTATATCATTATGTTTAAAATTGATAAAGATGATTATTGAGCCAATTAAAGATTTAGAATCAGTGACTCACAAGATGGCTAATGGAGATTATAAAATAAGAGCTAAAATAAATAGTAAAGATGAACTTGGAAATTTAGGAGAAAGTTTTAATAATATGGCAGATCAGCTTCAAATGAAAATGCATGAGATAGTTGACAAACAAACTAGAATAGAATCTATTTTAAGAAGTATGGAAAGTGGTGTTATTGCAGTAGATAATAATAATATTGTAATATCTATTAATCCTTATGCAGAAAGAATATTTGGTATAAAGAAAAATATTTTAGGTGAATCCATAATTGAGTATATTTCAGATTATGATATAAATACTTTTTTAGAAGAGGATTATGAAATAGATAAAGAAATAAAAATACTTCATCCAATAGAACGTGATTTAAAGATAAAAAAATCAAATATAATAAACGGAATAGAGATGATAGGTAAAGTTATAACGATACAGGATATAACTGATATAAAAAAACTTGAACTTATGAGAACTCAATTTGTTGCAAATGTGTCTCATGAGTTAAAAACACCATTAACATCTATTAAAGGTTTTGCAGAAACATTAAGATATGTAGAAGATGATGAAACTAGAGAAAAATTTTTAAATATAATAGACAAGGAATCAGAAAGATTATCAAGATTAATAAATGATATTTTAGTACTTTCTAGTATTGAGAGTAATATATCAATTCAAAATGATGAATTTTTACCTAAAACTATAATAGAAGATGTTGTAAATATGATAAGAAAACTTGCTAATAATAAAGAAATAAATTTGGAATTTTATGATGATAATCAAGAACTTATATTAGGAGATAAGGACAAATTTTATCAGCTAACATTAAATTTAGTTGAAAATGCTATAAAATATTCAGAGAATGGCTCAAATGTTAAAGTGATAAGTTATAGTAAACGAGGATATTATTATTTAGAAGTTAGTGATAATGGAATAGGTATACCTAAAGAAGACTTGCCAAGAATATTTGAAAGATTTTATAGAGTGGATAAATCACGAAAAAAGGGTGGAACAGGATTAGGACTAGCTATTGTAAAACATATAGTTAAAACATTTAATGGAGATATAAATGTTAAAAGTACATTAGGTGAAGGTAGCACATTTAAAGTGAGGATAAAATATATATAAATTATTAGAGTATGTTTTAGTGTTGTGTTGATATACGTCACTTTACATATTGCATAGATAAACACATATTTAAAACATAGCCAATTATTAAAATAAGCTGAAAAGTAAAATTTTCAGCTTATTTTATTTTGCATAGATTTTATAAAATTAATTTAAATTTTAGGATATGCTGTAGTAAGGTATTGATATTTTCCAATGTTAAATTCATTTAACGTAGTCCTAATAAAAGTTAACTTTAATCTAATAATAGCTTAACTTACTGGTTATATTATAAGTATAAAAGAATTAATTAATGTAAAAAAAGTTGATGGAGGAATTTTATATGAAAAAAAATACTTTAAAACTTATAGTCAGCGCATTATTAATAACTATGATTGGAGGAAGCATGGTCGGATGTGGATCTGAAGATAGTGCAAGTGAGGCAGGAAATGGAATAAGTGGATCAATAACGGTAAGCGGATCATCGGCATTATTACCATTAATGGAGCAATCAATTGAAAAATTTAATGAAATAAATCCTAATGCTGCAGTAAGTGCGCAAGCAGGTGGTTCAGGAACAGGTCTTACTCAAGTATTAGAAGGGACAGTTGATATTGGAAATTCAGATATATTTGCAGAAGAAAAATTAGATGAAGCGCAATCTAAAGAATTAGTAGATCATAAAGTTATAGGTCAAGGTTTTGGAATTGTTGTAAATAAATCATTAGGAGTTACAAATTTAAGTAAAGAACAATTAAAAGGAATATTTTCAGGAAAAATAACAAATTGGAAGGACGTTGGAGGCCCAGATAAAGAAATATTCTTAATTCATAGAAAATCAGGATCTGGAACAAGAGGTACATTTGAAAATAAAATATTAGATGGAAATAAGTCATTAGAAAATGATTCTTTAGGGGCAGTTCAAGATTCAAATGGTGCAGTTCTTACTGCGATGAAACAAAATGATGGAGCAATAAGTTATTTAGCTCTTTCTTATATGAATACAGCTGATGCTAAAGAAATATTACAAGTTACGAGTATTGATGGAGTATCTGCACATAATGAAAATATAAAAGACGGAAGTTATTCTTTTTGGTCATGGGGTCATATGTATACAAAAGGTGAAGCAGAAGGATTAAGTCAAGAATTTATAAATTTTATAACAAGTGAAGATAATAAGGAAAGCATAGAAAGTTTAGGATTTATTTCAGGAGCTGAAATAAAAGAAAAATAATAATTTAAAGGATGATTAAAAGATGAAAAAGAGAAGTTTTAAGGAAAGGCTTAAAAATGAATATTTGGGTCAGGGCTTTGCAACTCTATGTGGAATACTAATAATAGTAATTACAGGCTTGATATTATTATTTATAGCTTCAAAAGGAATTAAATCATTTACCCAAAATGGATATAGCATAACTGAATTTTTATTTAAAAATGATTGGAAGCCAAATCAAGAGCAGCCTTCCTTTGGAGCTTTAGCATTCATCTTAGGTTCTACATGTGTATCAATAGGAGCTGTAATTTTAAGTGCTCCTATTGCAGTTGCACTAGCTATTTTTACTAACATTATTTCTAGTAAGTTTGGTAATAATGTAATAAAACCATCATTAGAAATATTAGTTGGAATACCATCAGTTGTTTATGGGTGGGTTGGAATATCAGTATTGGTACCATTTATAAAAAACAATGTTGGAGGAATGGGATTCTCACTTTTATCAGGAATATTAGTTTTATCATTAATGATATTACCTACAATTGCTACTTTAGCTATAGATGCAATAAAAAATATACCTAATGATCATATAGAAGCTTCTTATGGATTAGGAGCGACAAGATGGCAGACAATAAGCAGAGTAATAGTACCAGGAGCGAAATCAGGAATTTTGACAGGTGTGGTATTGGGTATAGCAAGAGCGTTTGGAGAAGCACTTGCAGTACAAATGGTAATTGGTAATACTGTTAAATTGCCAGAAGGACTTCTTTCTTCGATGTCTACATTAACTAGTATTATAACAATGGATATGGCTAATACAGTAGGTGGAACAATGTGGAATGACGCATTATGGACATTAGCATTAATATTACTTGTTATTTCATTTATTTTTATAGTAATAGTTAGAAAGATAGAAAAAAGGAGTGCAGTATAATGGATGCTAAAAAAGTTGATAAAATGGCCACTGTAGTGTTTTATATAATAAGCATATTTATAGTAGGTTTGTTAGGTGCATTTATTGCTTATATATTATATAAAGGTGGAAATATGATAAAACCTTCTTTCTTATTTGGAAAACCTAAATTAACAGGAGCTGGTGGAGGAATAGGACCACAATTATTTAATTCATTTTATATGCTTATTGTTTCATTAATAATAACAGTACCAATAGGAATAGGTGCAGGAATATACTTAGCTGAGTATGCAAAAGAAGGAAAGTTTTTAAACATAATAAGAATGTCTCTTGAAACAATTTCTTCATTACCATCTATAGTTATAGGTATGTTTGGACTATTAGTGTTTGTTAATATGGCAGGTTGGGGATATTCAATACTCGCTGGAGCTATATCAGTCAGTATATTAAATATACCATCTATGACTAGAATTTCAGAAAATGCAATAAAAGCAGCTAGCAAGAAGGTAAAGGAAGCTTCATTAGGACTTGGTGCAAGTAAGTGGCAAACAATATCTAAACTTACAGTGCCAACAGCCATGAGCGAGATTTTAACTGGAATAATATTATCAGCAGGTAGAATTTTTGGAGAGGCAGCAGCTTTCCTGTATACAGCAGGATTAAGTTCAGGAGCTTTAAATTTTAATCAAATAAGTTTGGTTGGAAATAAATCGGCATTTTCTCTTTTTAGACCAGCAGAAACTTTGGCTGTTCATATTTGGAAATTAAATTCTGAAGGAATAGTAGTAGATGCAGCTCAAATTGCTAATGGGACAGCAGCAGTATTAATTATAGCAGTTCTTTTATTTAATATTTTAGCAAGGTTAATAGGAAATAGATTAATGAAATCTTATGGTGGAAAGTAGGGGAGTATAAGGAATGAGTATTATAAAAACTAAGAATTTAAATTTATATTATGCTGAAAATCAAGCGTTAAAAGATATAAATATGAATATAAATAAAAATGAAGTTACAGCATTAATAGGACCATCGGGATGTGGTAAATCAACTTTTTTAAGAACTTTAAATAGAATGAATGATTTGATTGAAATAGTTAGAATAACTGGAGAGGTTTTATTTGAAGATAAAGATATATATAAAGATTATGATGAGATATATTTAAGGAAAAGAGTTGGGATGGTATTTCAAAGACCTAATCCATTTCCTATGTCTATTTATGATAATATAGCATATGGCCCAAGAATTCATGGAACTAAAGATAAAAAAATATTAGATGAAATTGTTGAAAATAGTTTAAAAGGTGCAGCGCTTTGGGATGAAACAAAGGATAGATTAAAAAAAAGTGCAATGGGACTTTCTGGAGGGCAACAACAAAGATTATGCATTGCAAGAACTTTAGCAGTATCTCCAGAAGTTATTTTAATGGATGAACCAACATCGGCTTTAGATCCAATTTCAACGAATAAAACAGAAGAATTAATAGAGCAACTAAAAAAAGATTATACAGTAGTTATAGTAACTCATAATATGCAACAAGCAGGAAGAATAGCAGATAAAACAGCTTTCTTTTTAAGTGGAGAAGTTATAGAATTTGGAAAAACTGAGGATATATTCTATAATCCTAGAGATAAAAGAACAGAAGACTATATAACTGGTAGATTTGGTTAAATGAAAGGGTGAGGATTAATGACAAGAGAATCTCAAGATGCTAGAGTTAAAGAAATTAATAGACAATTATTAAAAATGACAAGTTTAGTAGAAAAACAAATACATGATAGTATGGTTTCATTGAAAAATCATGATTCAGATATGGCAGATAAGGTTATAAAATACGATGATAAAGTAGATGAGTTGCAAAAAATAATAGAAGAAGATTGTATAAAATTTATTGCAATGGAGCAACCACTTGCAACAGATTTAAGAAGAGTGTTTACAGCATCAAAAATAGTAACAGATCTAGAAAGAATGGCAGATCATGCAGTGGATATATGCAAAATAACTAAAAGATTAGATAGAGTAGTATTTAAAGAAAATATTAGTGAATTGTGGGATATGGAAATAAGAGTTAGAGAAATGATTGGATTAGCAATAGATTCATATATAAGGGATGATGTTAAATTTGCATATAAAATATGTAAAATGGATGATGCAATAGATGATTTATATAAAAGATTATTTGGTGTTTGCATAAATGAAATTAAAAAGAATGAGAATTTAATTAATCAAGGAACACAACTATTATTTGTAATAAAGTATTTAGAAAGAATTGCAGATCATGTTACTAATATATGTGAATGGACAATTTTTTCAAAGAACGGAACTTATGTGGATTTAAATGAATAAAAGAATAAAGTAGAGGCTAGGAAGTAAATTATTCCTAGCCTTTACTTATAAAAAAAAGGTTTAAACTTAAAGTTTATTTTAGGGAAAAATGAATAAAAAATGGTTTTAAATATAGTGTTTGCAATAACTAGTTAGTTATTATATAATTAAACGTACTATAATGAAGATGGGATGTTATAATTAGGAGTGAAAAAATGAAAAATATTATAACAAAAGTAGAAGAATACAGTATTGCTGAAGAAGTTGGAATAGAAATAAATGATAGTCTAATATCTATTAATCAAACTCCAATAGGCGATATTATGGATTATAAATTTTTATCAGCAGATGAAGAAATAGTTTTAGAAATAGAAAAAACAAATGGCGAAATTTGGGAAATAGAAATAGAAAAAGAATACGGAGAAGATATAGGTCTTGAATTTGGCGGTGGCATAATGGATAAAGCAAAAAGATGTAGTAATAAATGCATTTTTTGTTTTATAGATCAATTACCACCTGGAATGAGAGATACTTTATATTTTAAAGATGATGATTCTAGATTATCTTTTCTTCAAGGAAACTTTGTTACATTAACTAATATGAAGGAAGAAGATATTGATAGAATAATAAAATATCACATAAGTCCAATTAATGTATCAGTACATACAACAAACCCAGAACTTAGGGTTAAAATGTTGAATAATAGATTTGCAGGAAATATATTAGAGAGATTAAAAAGATTAACAGATTCAGGAATTACAATAAATGCTCAAATAGTATGTATACCAGGCATAAATAGTGGAGATGAATTAAAGAGAACTATAGAAGATTTATATAAGCTTCATCCATTTGTAGCTAGTGTGGCTGTTGTTCCAATAGGAATAACTAAATTTAGAGAAAAACTTCAACATGTAAAGACATTTACTAAGGAGCAATCTGCAAAAGAAATCGAAATGGTTAAAGAACTTCAAGATAAATTTATGAAAGAAGTAAATGAACCTTTTGTAAGGCTATCAGATGAATTTTATATAGTTTCAGGCAAGGAAGTTCCAGGTAATGACTTCTATAGAGGATATGAACAACTAGAAGATGGCGTAGGGGTTGTAAGATACTTTAATGATGTTATAGATGAAACATTAAATGATCTAGATAAAAATTCTAAGGGGAGTTTTTCAATCGCAACAGGTGCTTTAGCTTATGAAGAAATTATAAAAGCTAGAGATAAGATTTTGAAAAAAAATCCTAATATAAAATTAGATGTATACAAAGTAATAAACAATTATTTTGGAGAAACAATAACTATAACAGGACTTTTAACTGGAACTGATATAATAAATCAATTAAAAGGAAAAATAAATACGAAATATTTATTAATGGCTGATTGTATGTTTAGAAAAGGATATGAATTAGCTGACTCTAGTGAACAAATTATGCTAGATGATTTGAAAATTAGAGATATTGAAGAGGCATTAGATGTAAAAGTTATAGTAACAGATTACACAGGAGAAAATTTAATTAGTATATTAAACGAATATAAGGAGGAATTTTAATGGGAAAACCGATAGTTGCAATAGTAGGAAGACCAAATGTTGGTAAGTCAACATTATTTAATAAATTAGCAGGGAAGAGAATTTCCATAGTACAAGATACACCGGGAGTGACAAGAGATAGAGTTTATGCTGAGGCTGAATGGTTAAATTATAACTTTACTATGATAGATACTGGTGGTATAGAACCTACAAATGACGATATAATAATGAAACAAATGAGAAGACAAGCGAATATTGCTATAGAAACTGCTGATGTAATAGTATTTATAGTTGATGGTAAAGAAGGTTTAACTGCTGCGGATCAAGAAGTAGCTAATATGTTAAGAAAAAGTAAAAAGCCAGTAGTATTAGTAGTAAATAAAATTGATTCTTTAAAATATGAAGAAAACAGTTGGGAATTTTATAACTTAGGAATTGGTGATCCTATAACAATATCAGCATCACAAGCATTAGGTCTTGGTGATATGCTTGATAGAGTAGTAGAACATTTTGATAGATTTGATGCTGATGCTGAAGAGGATGAATATATCAGAATAGCTATGATTGGAAAGCCTAATGTAGGAAAATCATCATTGATAAATAAGTTGTTAGGAGAAGAAAGACTTATTGTTTCTGATATAGCAGGAACAACTAGAGATGCTATAGATAGTTATTTAGAAACAGAACAAGGAAAATTCATTTTAATCGATACAGCTGGACTTAGAAGAAAAAGCAAAGTTAAAGAAGAAATAGAAAGATATAGTGTTATAAGAACATATGCATCAATAGAAAAAGCAGATGTATGTATACTTATGATAGATGCTCAAGATGGTGTAACAGAACAAGATGAAAAAATAATAGGTTATGCTCATGAGTTAAATAAAGCTATTATAGTTCTTGTAAATAAATGGGATCTTGTTGAGAAAGATGACAAAACTATGGAGAAGTTTAAAAAAGACTTACAAGGTAGTTTGAAATTTATGCCATATGCTGAATATCTATTTATTTCAGCATTAACAGGACAAAGAACTCATAAAATTTTAGAATTAGCTAAAAAATGTTATAACAATTATAACAAGAGAGTATCTACAGGAATATTAAATGATGTAATAAGTAAGGCGATACTAATGAAAGAACCACCAATAGTTAGCCTTAAGAGAATGAAGATATATTATGCAACTCAAGTTGCTACTAAACCACCTAAGTTTGTATTTTTCGTTAACGATGCTAGTGCTTCACATTTTTCTTATGAAAGATATTTAGAAAATCAATTAAGAAATAGTTTTGATTTTAAAGGTACTGGTATACAAATCGAGTATAGACAAAGGAAGGAATAGTAATGAATAAAGTAAGTTTTATAGGTGGAGGAAGTTTTGGAACAGCTTTAGCTATACTGCTTGCGGAGAAGGGGAATACTGTAAGTATATACAATAGAGATAAAAAAGTTGTTGATGACATAAATATTAATAGAAGAAATGATAAATATATAAAAAATTTAGAAATTCCTAGTAATATTAAAGCATTTGATAATTTAGAAAAAGCAACTGAAAATGCTGAATATATTGTTTTAGCAATACCATCTCATACAATACGCAGTATTTGCAAACAGTTAAAAAATAAAATAAAACAAGAAACTATTATAATTTCAATTGCCAAAGGAATCGAAGAACATACTGATAAAAGATTATCTGCCGTTATTAAGGAAGAGTTAAATAATCCAATTGTTGTTTTATCGGGACCTAGTCATGCTGAAGAAGTAGTATTGAAACTGCCAACAACACTTGTAGTTTCTTCAGAAAATATGAATTCTGCTAGTGAAGTTCAAAATTTATTTATGACCTCTTTCTTTAGGGTATATACAAATGAAGATTTGATAGGAGTAGAAGTTGGAGGTGCTGTTAAAAACATAATTGCACTAGCTGCTGGAATTTTAGATGGTTTAGGTTATGGAGATAACACTAAAGCTGCATTAATGACCAGAGGAATGAAAGAAATTTCTAGAATAGGTTTAGCTCTTGGTGGAAGAGAAGAAACTTTTTATGGTTTGACTGGAATGGGAGATTTGATAGTAACATGTACTTCTAATCATTCTAGGAACAGAAAAGCAGGTTTATTAATTGGAAGTGGTATGAATGCAGATAAAGCAATTGAAGAAATAGGAATGGTAGTTGAGGGTGTAAAAGCTTGTAAAGCCTTTTATGAATTGAAAGAAAAAATAGGAGTATCTATGCCTATAACTGACATTTTGTATAAAGTTTTATTTGAGAAAAAGGATCCTAAATTAGGGATTGAAGAACTTATGCTTCGCGAAAAGAAAAGTGAAATATTTTAATATTAGTCCTAAAAAGAATTTTTTAACCATATAACTGTGTTAATAAAGTCTTTTTAGGACTTTTCTATTTAAAATTTTATTTAATCTGTATATTTTTAGTTTTTTAAGAATATATATATATTGGTAAAAAGAATAAGGAGGGAATAATGTGGACAGCTTTAACATATACAAAGATATAGCTGAAAGAACCCAAGGGGACATATATGTAGGAGTAGTTGGACCGGTAAGAACTGGTAAATCAACTTTTATAAAAAGGTTTATGGACCTTATGGTAATACCAAAGATTGATAATACTTATAAGAAAGAAAGAGCGAAAGATGAGTTACCACAAAGTGGTTCAGGTAAAAGTATTCACACAACAGAACCTAAATTCGTACCAAATGAGGCGGTAGAGATAAATTTAGGAGATGAAACAAAATTTAAAGTTAGAATGGTAGATTGTGTAGGATATATTGTAAAAAGTGCATTGGGATATTTAGAAGGTGAAGAAAGTAAGATGGTACATACACCATGGTATGAGTATGAAATTCCTTTTGAAGATGCAGCAGAAATAGGCACTAGAAAGGTTATCAGTGATCATTCAACCATAGGACTTGTAATTACAACAGATGGAAGTATTACAGGAATACCAAGAGAAGATTATATGGAGGCAGAAGAAAGAGTTATATATGAGCTTCAATCAATAAATAAACCATTTGTGGTTGTACTTAATACTAATAAACCCAATTCTCAAGAAACAAAAGCATTAAAAAATGAATTAGAAGCAAAATATAATGTAGCAGTAAAAGTAATGGATATATACAATATGGATGAAGAAGATATAGAAGACTTATTTGAGTATGTACTTAGAGAATTCCCAGTAAAAGAAGTTAATATAGATATGCCAGAATGGTTAGAAAAATTAGACTGTAATCATTGGTTGAAAAAGAACTTCTTCGATGTCATTTTAACTATGAGTAATGAAATTTCAAAAGTTAGAGATGTTAAACATATATTAAATAGTTTTGAAGAAAAAGAATTTATGGGCACAACATCTATTAAAGAAGTTGATTTAGGCAATGGAACAGCAAATATACTTATGAAACCTAAAGATGGTATATTTTATAAAATACTTAGTGAAATATGTGATTTAGAAGTAAATTCAGAAAGTGATCTTTTAAGTATAATAAAAGATTTAACTTATGCAAAATTAGAGTATGATAAGGTTAAAGATGCCTTGGAGGATGTTAGGGAAGCTGGTTATGGATTGGTAGCACCACAACTATCAGAAATGAAATTCGAGGAACCAGAGATTGTAAAACAAGGAAGTAAATTTGGTGTTAAATTAAAAGCAAGTGCTCCAAGCTTACATTTTATAAAGTGTGACATAAAGACAGAGATTAGCCCAATAATGGGATCTGAAAAGGAATCAGAAGAACTTGTAAAGGGGTTACTAGAACAATTTGAAACAGACCCAGCACAACTATGGCAAAGCAACATGTTTGGAAAATCTTTAGAAGTACTAGTTAAAGAAGGACTTCAAAACAAATTATATAAGATGCCAGAAGATGTACAAGTTAAAATTCAAAAGACACTTCAAAAAATTATTAATGAAGGTAATGGCGGTTTGATTTGTATAATTCTTTAACTTTAAGGGATTAATAATTTAAAAGGAGTTTAAAGAGAAAGAGTCTTTGAACTCCTTTTTAATTCTTTAGGAATT
>NZ_JAMQIF010000026.1:0-19663 GCF_023845855.1 Clostridium sp. ZBS2 | reverse complement strand
AACTTTATTATTATTGAACAAAAAGACTATTTGTTCATTCCTTCTTCAACAGCAACAGCTACTGCAACAGTACATCCTACCATTGGGTTGTTACCCATTCCGATAAGACCCATCATTTCAACGTGAGCTGGAACTGATGATGATCCTGCGAATTGTGCATCTGAATGCATTCTTCCCATAGTATCAGTCATACCGTAAGAAGCTGGACCTGCTCCCATGTTATCTGGGTGAAGAGTTCTTCCAGTACCACCACCTGATGCTACTGAGAAGTATTTCTTACCTTGTTCCATACATTCTTTTTTGTATGTTCCTGCAACTGGATGTTGGAATCTTGTTGGGTTAGTTGAGTTACCAGTGATTGATACGTCAACGCCTTCCATATGCATGATAGCAACACCTTCTCTAACATCGTCAGAACCGTAACATCTTACTTTAGCTCTTTCTCCGTTTGAGTATGCTTTTTCTTTAACTACTTTAACTTCTCCAGTGTAGTAGTCAAATTTAGTTTGAACGTAAGTGAATCCATTAATTCTTGAGATTATGAATGCAGCATCTTTTCCAAGACCGTTTAATATAACTCTTAATGGTTCTTTTCTTACTCTGTTAGCTTTTTCAGCTATTTTGATAGCACCTTCAGCAGCAGCGAAACTTTCGTGTCCTGCTAAGAATGCGAAGCATTTAGTTTCTTCTCTTAAAAGCATAGCTCCTAAGTTTCCATGTCCTAAACCAACTTTTCTATCATCAGCAACTGATCCAGGGATACAGAATGCTTGTAATCCTTCTCCGATTGCTTCAGCAGCTTCAGCAGCTTTTTTGCAACCTTTCTTTATAGCTATAGCAGCACCTAAAGTATAAGCCCATCCAGCATTTTCAAACGCTATTGGTTGAGTTTCTTTAGCTATTGTACATGGATCAATTCCTATTGATTCACAAACTGCTTGCGCATCTTCTAGAGTTTTCATTCCGTACTTTTCTAGTACTGGAGTGATTTGATTAATTCTTCTTTCATAACTTTCAAATATTGCCATAATAAAAATCCTCCTTTACAAATAATTATTTATGTCTTGGGTCCATTAATTCAGCAGCGTCAGCAACTCTTCCGTATTGTCCTCTAGCTTCTTCTAATGCTTTATTAGCATCCATACCCTTGCCTATGTTTTCCATCATTTTTCCTAAATTAACGAATTTGTATCCGATAATTTCTTTATCTTCGTCTAAAGCTACGTCAGTAACATATCCTTCAGCCATTTCTAAGTATCTAGGTCCTTTAGCAAGAGTTCCGTACATAGTACCAACTTGTGATCTTAGACCTTTTCCTAAATCTTCAAGTCCTGCTCCTACTGGTAATCCACCTTCTGAGAATGCAGTTTGAGTTCTTCCATAAACTATTTGTAAGAATAATTCTCTCATAGCTGTGTTTATAGCGTCACAAACTAAATCTGTGTTTAATGCTTCTAATATAGTCTTTCCTGGTAATATTTCTGAAGCCATTGCAGCTGAATGAGTCATTCCTGAACATCCTATTGTTTCTACTAAAGCTTCTTCGATTATACCGTCCTTAACATTTAGAGTTAATTTACAAGCTCCTTGTTGTGGTGCACACCAACCTATTCCATGAGTTAATCCTGATATATCAGTTACTTCTTTAGATTGTACCCATTTTCCTTCTGCAGGAATTGGTGCTGGTCCGTGATTAGGACCCTTAGCAACTACACACATTTCTTCAACTTCTTTTGAATACATCATATAAATTTGCTCCTCTCCCTAATTAATAGATAAGTACTATAATAAAAACTTAAAATTTATCTTTTTTAATATAGTACTGGGCTTAAAAACATCCCACCGGGATATCAATGCCCTATTCCTATTCTAGCAAATGATTTATTATGTAACAACCTTTATTTAAAAATTTTGATAAAAAAATATATAAAAATTTAACTTGAATTATATTTTATACTATGGTAAAATATCACTTGTTCAACAATATGAATATGCCGCTATGATGGAATTGGCAGACGTGGTGGACTCAAAATCCTCTGGTAGTGATATCGTGCCGGTTCGAATCCGGCTAGCGGCACCATTTATTTATAAGAATGGCTGTATTACTTGGTTTAAATACCTTGTAGTACAGCCATTTTTCTTTGTTTACTAATTTTTATTTATTGAATATTTCTAAAAGTTACTATTAATGAACAAGTAATTTTTTTATTTCTCTTACTTCTTCTATTGTAAGTCCTACTCCTTGTGCCACTATTTCTTCACTTACTCCAAGCTTTAAAAGATTTTCTGCTGATTTCTTTGCTTTTATTTCTTCACCTTTTTCTATTCCTTTTTCTATTCCCCTTTTTTCAACTTCAGGATCATATAAAGTTTTAGTCATCTTTAATACCTCCTCATTAAGCTTTTTATCATCATCATATTTATCATTTAAATATTCAAACAAGTTACCTATAACTACGAGAATTTCTGAGGAACGTATTTCCTATGGAAATGCGGGCTATGTTGCTAATCTCATTCCTCGCTAAGCAACATATTCCTCTCCCCAAAACAACATCTAAAGTTCTATTTTACCCCCTTAGAAATTCTAAGCACCTTTACATTTACAAAATATGTTATAATCAATTTATCATAGAGATACATTTCAAAGCAAATAAAAAAAATACACTGAAGTCATATTAATAAACTTTATATAAATAAAAAGATACATTTTATATAAAATCAATTAATATATAAATAACTTCAAAACCGAATAATTTCCTATTATATACCTTACACACATAAAGCTATGAGCAAAAATTTTTAGGAGGAAAATATGTTTTATAAAGAAATAAAAGATTTATTAAATAAATTAGATAGTACCAATATTGAAGATCTCAAGCCAACTTTAACAAGAAAAGTTAATGAGCTTATTTTAAATATAGATGATGATAATATGTCTGATTGTGAGTTAGAAGAACTATGTGATTTCTTCATAATTAGAGAAACATTAAGAGAAGAAGTAAGACAAGAAGATTCCTTAAGTGAAGGATTACTTATAGAAAATTTCATAAAAGCATTTGATACATTTATAGAAGAAATTAATACTAAAGAATATATTTCAGATGCCATTGACTTAACCAATATTGCTATAAGAAGCATTGGAGGAATTGCACGAGGATTTATGTTAATGAAAAAATACGCTCCAAAAGAAGGTGTTATTAACAATACTCCGTATTTAATAGAGTTAAAAGATGAATTTTATAAACAGTTACGATCATATGGAGCCAAAGGACTTTATGAAGAACACTTTGTAATATGTGGCCTTATTAATACCATAAAATTTGACTTAGAAGAGCAATCACAAGAACATGGAAGATACATTATTTCCTTTCTTACAGATTATGAAACACAAAAATTAAAAAGTTTTGAGGAATTTGAAAATGAACCTCATTTAAATGAATCTAAAATTAAAATGAAACGTGAGTTTGGAATAGAGCTTCAAAGAAGAATTTATTCATGGGATAACTTAACAAAAAAACTAACAGATCATTACTATTTAGAAAGTCTATATAAAGAAGAATGTGGTGATTAAACACGCATCACATAAGCAAATTCTTAAATTCTAAAATTTATTTATTCTAAAAATCTAAACTTCTTTTCTTCTTAAGAATTTTAGATTTTTAGAATTTAATACAATTACTACTATTTTTAATGAATTGGAGAAAAATATAATACGGAATCTCTTTCTTACAAACTAAATCACGCTCTTCATTCTACTTTTTAACTCTTGCCATTTCTTTTGCATTTTCACATATAATTAATATAAAAATAAAAGACTGTAATAAGATTTATTTCTATACAAATCTCATTACAGTCTTTTGATATTTTAATTTTTAACTAAAGCTCTGTTTTAAATAAACAATTTAGTTATTATAATAAAGACTTTCTGATGGATAATTAGGATCACATGTAACATCTATTCCTAATTTTCCTAAAGTTGTATCATCTGCTCTTGATAATATAGTTGTAGCGTGAGCTTGACAACCTCTTAATAAAGGTAATTTTTCCATAGCAACTTGTGCTGTTGGATTTGTTGCTGCTGAAATACTTAACGCTGTAAGAACTTCTTCACAATTTAATGATATATTCTTTTCATTAAAAGTCTTAGACTTTAAGTTCATTATTGGTTCTAATATAACAGGTGAAATTAAGTATATATCATCTGAAATATTAGCTAAATATTTTATAGCATTAATTGTTACAGCTGCAGCCCCATCCATTAAATCTGAGCTCTTTCCTGTTAAAATTGTTCCATCACTTAATTCTAATGCTACTACTGGACAAATTTCATTTTCATCTGTAGCCATTTTTAACTTTGCAGATTTTTCTCTAGCTGGAAGAACAACTTTTCTATCAGTTTCCTTTAAGTCTACTTCTTCCATTATTAATTTAGATCTATCAAAAGTTTCTTTATCTGCATATCCTTTTTTATAATCGCAACCAGTTTTAAAGTATCTTCTTATTATTTCTTGCTTTGATGCTTCTTTAACTGCATCATCATCAACTATTCCAAACCCAACTCTGTTAACGCCCATATCAGTTGGTGATTTATAAATAGATTCTTTACCTGTAATCTTTTCTATTATTCTCTTTAACACTGGAAAGCTTTCAATATCTCTATTGTAATTTACAGTAACCTTATTATATGCATCCATATGGAATGAATCAAGCATATTAACGTCCTTTAAATCAACCGTTGCAGCTTCATATGCTATATTTAATGGATGTTTTAATGGAACATTCCATACTGGGAATGTTTCAAATTTAGAATATCCCGCAGCATTTCCCCTTTTTGATTCATGGTATAATTGACTAAGACAAGTAGCAAGTTTTCCACTACCAGGACCTGGTGCTGTTACAACTACTATTGGTTTTGTAGTTTCAATATATGGATTTTGTCCGTAACCTTCTTCACTAACTATTGTATCAACATCTGTTGGATATCCTTTTGTTGATTTATGCTTATAAACTTTGATGCCTCTTCTTTCAAGCTTATTTATAAATACTGTAGTCGCAGGTTGACCATTATATCTTGTAATAACTACACTATTAACTTCTAATTCATAAGTTCTTAAGTCATCAATAAGTCTTAAGACATCCATATCATATGTAATACCAAAATCGCCTCTTATTTTGTTTCTTTCTATATCTCCTGCATAAACACATATTACTACTTCAACTTTTTCTTTTAACTTGTGCAGTAATTTAATCTTTGCATTTTCATCAAATCCTGGAAGAACTCTCATTGCATGTCTATCATTAAAAAGTTTGCCACCAAATTCTAAATATAGCTTATCATAGCTATCAACTCTCTCTAAGATATACTTTGATTGTTCCTCTAAATATTTTTCATGATCAAATCCTATTTTCATTATGTTACCTCACTCACTTCTTGCTTACTAAAAATTCATTATTACATTATTTCATAAAATAAGGTCATTGTAAATTTAATTTTTTCCACTTTATGAAATTTTAAATTAGCTTAATCTTGCTTGTATCATATCACCATAAATTCCCATCAACGCTAAAGTCATACTACATCAAACAAAAGTAATAAATCTTTTAATTTAATTCTTGATAAATTATTTTTTATATACAGCTTTTAAATTTTTTATATTCATAATTTTATATTTCCCTGTAATTGTTCACATAATTTATAAAAACAAAAAATATATTTAATATTAAAAACAACATATAATTGGTTTAATAAATATAAGTACATTGATATGTTGATATGTATAAATAAATTATATTAAATATAATAATATGTGTTAAATATTGCAATTCTCCAAAACCTTAAATAAAACTATAATAAGTTTGTATTTTTTTATTTGGAGAACTTATTTTTTTAAAAGTATATGAATTTTTAAATATTCACCTATTAAGTTAAGAGAAAAGGTTCATCTTTTCTTTTATTTGTTCCCAAGAAATAGGAGTATAATTTATACGTTCTACACATGCACAAAATGATTGTTTTGAATAATCAACATACATTTCATTTCCATGTACATGACCATAAATATTGGCATAAGGCATATTTTTATTTAAATATAATGGTTTATGTGAAATCATCCAGAATTCATCCAAAATTATTGGATATTGATATACCTTCTTAAATCCGCATTCATAATAATATTCTTCTGAATTACTGTCATGATTGCCAACAATCAAGATCTTTTGCCCTTTTAATTTATTACATATCTCTGTAGTCTTTTCCTTAGGATAAAGAGAAAAATCACCTATCATAAAAACTGTATCATCATCTGTTACAACAGAATTCCATCTATTAATTAATTCTATATCCATTTCTTCTACATTAGCAAATGGTCTTTGTTCATAATCAATAATCTGACTATCTCCAAAATGAGTATCTCCTATAAAAAATATCTTTTTCATTGTATCTCCTTATAAAATAAAAATCCTCGCTCAGCTAAAAACTGAACGAGGACATAAAATACACGTTATAAATAAACCTTTCGTTAAAGCTTTAGCTTCATAGGGCAAATTAGAATACGCCTTAAAATCAACGTATCCTGCTAACCTTCTCATAGTGTCTCTACTACTCCGAGGCAGCAACCAGTATCCCTATGGTAACCTCACCTACTGATTCTTATTCAATTGTTATAATTTTTTTAATATTATATTAGTATATGTACCTGCATGAAATTTGTCAACAACTTTATTATCAATTGGTTTCAATACTTCCCTTAACTTTATCTAATATTATTATTTGGGGAATATTTTCAATCTTTTACTTTATTTTTTATTTAGGCAACTTTGTATCATTTGTTGTGTTGGGCAAGTTCCTTGACAAGTTCCTTTACCATTAAATGAATTTTGACCTTCTATAACTTTAACGTTTGAACATTGATTTTCTGCACTAGTGCATCCGTTTGCTGAGTTTGTACAGTCAGTGTTACATTTGTTATCTGATCCATTTGCGCAAGAATTTGAACAATTATTTTCTGAATTTGTACAATCAGTGCTACATGTATTATCTGACGTGTTTGCACAAGAATTTGTGCAATTATTTGTAGATTTCGCTTCATTTTCACCTGAATTCACTGTAGCTTCATTACTAGTCTCAGGCACTGCTGTATTTGTAGATTCTGCTTTTTGATCATTAACTTCTGTATTAACTTCTGTATTACCTTTAGTAGCTTCATTACTTACCTTAGATGCTGCTGCATCTGTAGATTCTACTTTTTGATCATTAGCTTCTGGAATTACTTGATTAACTTCTGTATTTGCATCTTTAGACTCTGTATCCTCTTTAGTACCTTCAATTGCTTGTGTAGTTACTGCTTGTGCACTTACATTTCTAGTACAAGCAAAACTTGCTGTTCCTCCAATTAATAACGTACTAACTACAGATAAAATCACAATAAACTTCTTTTTATTCATGTTAATTCCCCTTTTAATTTAAATTTAGTAACTTAAAAAATTACTATTTTTAATTTTGAAGTTGTTACTTGTTTTATGTTCCTCAACTTCATGACCTTATTATAATTAAAAATTTCACTTAAATATATAGTTGATAATTGGACAATATAATATAAACTTCCTGTATATCCTTAGATTCTTTTTCAAAAATTGTTTGATTTTTCTTATAATTCCCTTAACCTTAAAACAAAATGTCCTATAGCTTATCTTAAATTTAATATTAATTTTTTTCTATCTATTTTCTTTAGTTTCATTTATTATGCTTTTCATTTGTTCCTTGCTTAAAGCACCATTTACATAGCCATAAACATTTCCATCTTTATCTATCATAAATGTAGTTGGTAAAGACATTATTCTATAATTATTAAATACCTCTCCACTCTCATCAAAAACTACTGGGAATGTATATCCCTGCTCATTTAAGAATTGTTTAATTCCTTCTATGTCCTTTTCTTCTCCACCTGGTTGAGCTAATCCTAAGATAATAACATCATCTTTATTATAATTAAATTCTTTATACAGCTCTTCTATATGAGGCATCTCCCTACGACATGGCGGACACCATGTTGCCCAGAAATTTAAAAATACAGTTTTACCTTTATAATCAGATAATTTATGAACATTTCCATACTGATCCTTTAACGTAAAATCAAATGATGGTTGCAAAGGTTCCTTTTCTATATCTTCATTACTTGAATTTGTACTATTAGAATTATTTCTTTCTTCTGATTCTTTAATATATTGTTCTTCTCTTTTAATTTCTTCTTTTTCTTCTGAGGTTAATTTAGTATTTTCATTACTTCCTACTTGATTTAAATAACCTGTAACATTATTTAACCATCCTGTAAAAGTCATTACTCCCATAATTATCATTAGGACTCCACCTATTTTTATTGTATACTTCATAACATTTTTATTATTTTTTATAAAATTTAAAGCTTGAGTTGTAAAAAGACCTAATATTAAAAATGGTATTACAAAGCCTAAGCAATATATTAAAACCAATAAATTTCCAATAGCTGCATCTTTAGCACTTGATGCAAGAATTAAAACTGATGATAATGCTGGACCAACACAAGGTGTCCATGCAAAGCTAAATGTAAATCCCATTATATAAGCTATTAAGGGATTTACCTTCTTTCCATTTAAGTTTATTTTTAATTTACGTTCTCTTTGCAAAAATTTAAATTCAAAAATTCCCATTTGAAATAAACCTAAAATAATTATTATAATTCCACTAATTTTAGTGAAAATCATTTTATTATTATTAAAAAATGTTCCTATTGTGGTAAATGAAATTCCTAATATGAAAAAAGCTGTTGAAATTCCTAGTACAAAAAATATAGTGTGAAATAATACTTTTTTTCTTTCATAAGTATATGTACCATCATTATTTTGTTTTTTAGCATTTCCTGCTAAATACCCAATGTAAAGTGGTATTAAAGGTAATACACAAGGGGATAGAAATGAAACTATCCCCTCAAAAAATACTAATAAATAACTCACATTACTTACAGAGGTTATTCCTTCAAACATTTTATAAATAAGCCTTTAATTTATTTGTTATATTTTCTTTTGGCATAAATCCAGTTAAGTTTTCTACTGCTTTTCCATCTTTAAATATTATCATTGTGGGAATAGAAAAAACTCCGTATTTTTGTGCTACTTCTCCACTTTCATCTACATCTAATTTAAACAATTTAGCCTTATCATTAAATTCGTTACTAACTTCTTCAAAGATAGGTGCTAACATCTTACATGGACCACACCAATTTGCAAAAAAGTCAACCACTACTACTCCCTTAGTATTTTCTACATTTTCCATAAATTCTCTGCTATTTATAATTTTAGCCATAATAAAGCCTCCTATCATATTTAAAACATATTATAATTGTATTTGTTAATTTTATTATACTTGTATTTCTATAATACTTAAGTGACTTAATCACATTAAATTACTATAAAATACTATATTTATTATTTTAATTATTAGTAGTAATGTTTAAAAATATATCGTCCTATAAAGCCTATGCAATATATTAATTGGTATTTATCCTCTGTTTTCTCTTTTTTTTCTAAAGTTTCTTGATTTTTGTCCGTATAAATAACCAGCACCAAATATTATAACTATACAAAAAAGGGGGAAAATTAAATGAAAACTACTAAAAAACTTCTTAAGTCATTTGCACAAGGATTATTAGCAGTTATGCTTATCAATGGATTTGCATATATTAGTGATTTTAAAACTAATAACAATGTTTTTCTATCAGGCATAACAGAAGATAATTCTGCAAAAGAAACTACAGATAAAAATGTGATTACTGAAAATATTAGTGATGAAACAAAAAATGTTGTATCAGATAATAAAACAGATAATAGTTTATCTGAAAAAAACGTATTAGATGAGGACACACAAACAGATGGTGACTTACTAAATACAGATTCTGTACAAGCTATTAACCCCATTACTATTAATCCTATAGTTGATCCTATCAAATCTATTGAAGAACCAATTATAGAAGATATACCTCTTATAAGAGATACTTTAAAAAATGAAATTAATGATATCGATAAAAATATCTATGGCTTATCATATAACCCTGATAAGATACTATCTTCAAAAGGTGAAAGCGTTGATAGCTTTGTGCCTGCTCAAGGTTTTGATACTCCAAATAAATATATTGTAGTAAAAAGAGAAAAGAAAAGTATATCTGACTCTACTGCAGATATTTCAATAATAGACTCAATTAACGATAGAACTTACCCTGGTGCTATTCAACTTGCAAATAGAAATCTTGTAGAAAACAAACCAGATATAATTTCTTGTAAAAGAAAACCAATAACTATAAGTGTTGACTTACCTGGAATGAGTGATGATGGTAGTAAAGTTGTTAATTCACCAACATACTCTACTGTAAATTCTTCAATAAATTCTCTATTAGATACTTGGAATACAAAATACGCATCTAAATATACTATTCCCACAAGAATGAGCTATACTGATGCTATGGTATATAGTAAATCTCAATTATCTACAATGTTTGGTTGCAATTTCAAAATTTTAGACAAAGCATTAAATATAGATTTCAATTCTATATTTAAAGGTGAAAAACAAGCTATGGTTGTTGCATATAAACAAATATTCTATACAGTTAGTGTAGATGCGCCTGAAAAACCTTCTGACTTATTTGGCGACAATGTACGCTTTGATGAATTAGCTTTAAAAGGTGTAGATAACGAAAATCCACCTGCATATGTTTCTAATGTAGCTTATGGTAGAACAATTTATGTAAAACTTGAAACTACATCTAAGAGTGCAAATGTTAAAGCAGCATTTAAAGCTTTAGTCTCTAACCAAGATATCAGTGGTAACACAGAATATGAAGATATCTTAGAGCAAAGTTCATTTACAGCTACAGTTCTTGGTGGTGGTGCTGAAGCCCATAACAAAGTAGTTACTAAAGATTTTAATGAAATACAAAATATAATACAAAACAATTCAGTATATAGTCCTAAAAATCCTGGCTATCCTATTTCATACACAAGTACATTCTTAAAAGATAATAGAATTGCTAGTGTAAATAATAAAACAGAGTATATTGAAACAACATCAACAGAATATACTAATGGTAAAATTGTTCTTGATCATAGTGGTGCTTATGTTGCTCAATTTGAAGTAACTTGGGATGAAGTTAGCTATGATAAAGATGGTAATGAAATAATAGAGCATAAGATTTGGTCTGGAAGTGATAAAGATAAAACTGCTCACTTTAATACAGAAATATATCTAAAAGGAAATGCTAGAAATATTTCCGTTAAAGCATGGGAGTGTACAGGCCTTGCATGGGAATGGTGGAGACAAGTTATAGATGCTCAAAATATCCCACTAGTAAAAGAAAGAACATTCTCAATATGGGGTACAACATTATATCCTAAAAAATCTGTTGAACCAGAAATTTAAATTTTAAAACATCACTTTTTTATTAAACACCCAAAAATAAGGTTAAAATAAACTTAACTTACGTATAGTTTATTTTAACCTTTTATTTTAATTATATTTCTATTTTAATGTGATTTTATCATATCCTATTGCTTGTTTAGGGCATACTGTTACACATTGTCCACATTGTATGCAATCAGGATGACTTAAAATATCCCCCTTATATTCATAAGGAACTATTCCTAAAGGACATTTTTTTTCACATATTTTACAAGATACACATGAAGATGATACTTGCAATACTTTTTTGTTTTTCCTAAATTTTGATATAACTGATGCTATAGTTCCCATAGGACAAAAATGACACCAAGTTCTATGATTATAGAATAAAGATAATACTATTCCTATTAAAGTTGTTACAACGATCATTCTATAAAATACCATGCCAATACCATATAAATTTCCTAAGTTTTGTTTAATTCCTATACCAAACATAGACATCATAACAACAACTACTATTGCTCTAAAATAATAAGATTTTAAAAATTTAGGTACTTTTCTTTTATTGCTAAATTTAGAAACTACATTGTCATAAAAATTTCCTCTTGGACATAAATTACCACACCAAAATCTCCCCTTAGCAACAGAAACAATTATAGGTGCAACCATACATATAATAGCTAACAAAGCAAATCTTAAATCAATTAGTCCTAATATTATAAAAGCTATTAACATTATAAATGAATATTTTTTCCATAATTCTAAAAATTTTTTCACTAGAATTCCTCCCAATTTACATATTATATTAAATTAAAATTTCTATTTCATTGTGTACAGATCAGTTTATCTTTTTTCATTTTATTAGATAAACCTTTATTTTTCTGTAACTTTATCACATATTAAAAAACTTTTAATATATTGTTTTTTATATCTATTAAAATAGAAATTTATATTATTTTTAAAATAAACTATATATAAACAAAAAAATATAGTCTATGATACTAACAAATAGTTTTGTATCATAGACTATATTCTTGTAAACTTACATTCATATTATATTTTAGAAATTATTTATTTGTTTTTAATGTTTATTATTTATTTTAGAAATTTTTTATTTATTTTTTAATATTTATTTTGGAAATTGTAATCTTATTATACTAAATTTTTTATATACTGAATTTTTTATATACTTATTTTTTTATATACTTATTTTTTTATATACTTATTTTTATATAACCTGTGTTTTAACTGCTCATCCAAATTGTTTATGAATATTTGAACACAATACTAAAACACATCCTTATTAAACTATTCTACTACTACCTTAGCATTTTCAGCTAAGGTAAATAATTCTGAACTTACAAATATAGTATTATTTTTTACCATTGTTTTATTTCTTAAATAATACCCAGTATCTTTTGTTTCTAACATCTCGCTATCAATAGCTACAGTATAAGTTTTAAAACCTTCTTTTGTAATGTTAAGCATAGTTGTTTTATTAAAAGGTTTAACTTCATATCCAAGTTTTTCTGAAACTAAATTTAATGGAAGCATTAATGTTTCACCTTCCATAAATGGAGCTTCACTAGCTTTAAAATTAATATCTTCCCCATTAACACTTAACTTATCTGCAGAAGCTTTAATTAGTCCACTATATTCATAAGGCATAAGTAAGCACTTTTCTACATTTACCTTTTCTGGAAGCTGTAAAGTTTGAGGTTCATTTGGATTATACTTTGTCCATAAAAATATTTTTGATCCAACCTCAATATTATCCATAGTTACAATATTTCTTGTTAAGTAAGGAGATATATTCGTATCCTTATTTAATGTTGCTTGTAGTAATCCATCATCACTTGTAACAGTTATACTTCCATCATCATTTTTCTTTATATCCTGAACTTCCATATAATTAGGAACTTTAAAATCCTGGGGTATATTAACAATAATAGCTTCTGCCGTAGTTATAGGTGGTAAGCTCATTGTCATTATTGGGCTAGTATATGCATAAATATCATCATTTATATTTATATCATTAATAGCAACTGGTAATCCACTAACTGCATCTATTATCTTAGTTTCATCAGATATATTTAATATCATATCATTGTTCATGTTACTTGAATTTTTAATATGAATTTGCTTATTACCCTTCTCCTTTACGCTTCCCCATGCTGTTGAGAATTTTGGCATATTAAATACTTCTTGGCTTTCTGTTGCTGCCACATTATCTGATGTAGTTAGTACATTGGCAGATACATATTGTGGCACTCCCATAAGAACTGTTAAAGCTATAGCGCTTCCTAAAATTCTTTTTGTTATTTTCATTTTAATCATCTCCTTCACTTATAAAACAATTCTACTCAGGAAAATGTTGCACTTATTAGAAATTTATTATTAAAAAATTATTTTCTATTAAAAAATTATAATTAATATATTTTTTTTCAATAATATTTTCTCTATTTATGTACTTTAAGTTATAAATATATAAAAGGAGGAATAAGAAGTATTCCTCCCCTTTTTCACTTTACTTTTTTAGTTCTTTGAGTAATTTATTATACTCGTTTAGAACTTCATCAAGTTCTTGACTAGCTGCAATAACTTTAGGATTTAATAAATTGTTTTCTTCACTTATAAGTTTTTGCAAAGCTTGTCTTAATTTTAAGATTTTGTTATTCATTTCTTCAACCATTATAATATTACACCTCCTTTCGCTATTTAATTATCAGCGTCTGAAGGTCTCTTACTTTAAAATAAGACTGTGTTTTATAAAACATAATACAAATAAAAAGAACCCTATCCAATCAATAGAGTTCTTATATATACTTATTTAACTATTTAAGTTTTTTTAAATATCGCTTCTTATACTTAACTTTAGCTATCTTACTAATATCTTTTATAGTTTTATAATTAGTAAAACTACCTACAACACCGATTATAGGTAATCCTTGTATAAATTTGCTTGTCAGCATTGAAGATGCCATTTTTTTAGATGTTTCATTAATTAATTCGTCTACACTATGTTCTATTTTAATCCCATTATTTATTTGTTCTCCTACTTTATCAATCTCTTCAAGATATTTTCTTTTTTCTTCTCCTGTAGTCATAGCACTAGAAATAACGTTTAAAATATATATTCTTTCATCATCATTATCATAGTGGAAACCATATCCTAAGCTTATTTCATAAATAGTTTTTAATATAACCCCTATAAAAATTGGAATATCAGGTAAACCTATACCTAAAACTCCTAGTATTCCGCCTTCTAATACACCTATTGATTTATTTAAAAATACTTTTCTATTTGTTTTTTTATCAATTCTATTTATATTCTTTTTATTAGTTTGTATATTTACAGCATAATCATCTATATTAAACTCTTCATTTATTTTCTCTTTATCAAAACTTTTTTCAATAATTTTTACACCTTTTTTAAAAACAATATTAAAACCTTTTTCAAATGCTAATTGCAAAGTTTCTTCAAGTTTATCTGGAATTTTTTCTTCTAGCTTATTCTTATATGGTGATATTTTTTTATTTAAAAAGCTTTCTTTCTGTTCTACTAATAAATTTTCTTCTTTTTTACTAATAATTTTCAATTGTTTTGTTAAAACTTTTTCTTTTTTAGATAAAATTCTTTTCATAATTTTAATGCTCCCAATCAATATTAAATTTTATTTTATATTACCTTTTCAAAAGCTATTCTTTCACTTTTATCTTCTAAGTATATTATACCGCAATACTGAAAGTTATTCTTTTTAAGTAAATTTTGCATAGGTTTATTTTCTATATGTGTGTCTATTTTTATACTATGTATATCTTTATTTAAACAAATTTTTTCTATATTTTTAATAATTTTAGATGCTATCCCTTCCCCCTTATACATGTTATTTACAGCCATTCTATGAATAACCGCATATTTACAATTACTAATCCATTTGCCATCACAAATAGTATCATATGATTTTTCTCCATCAAAAGAAATTGCTACTGTAGCAACAATTTGTTTATCTTTTAAAAATACATATGAATAATCATTTTTAATATCTTCTTTTATTGTATCAATGTTAGGATAATTATTTTGCCACTGATTTATTTTTTGTTCTTTAAAATATATTTGTGCCTCATTAATAACTTTCATTATATTACTTATATCTTCTTCTATTGATTTTTTTAATTCCATATACACCCTTCTTTCATAAATAAAAATACATTTAAGTTGCTTTAAATTACTTAAATGTATTTTTACTTTCTAAATTATGTGATTATATTATAATATTTCTATTCTAAAAGTTCCAAAACTTTTTTACCATTAACATTGTGTTTACTGCAAAATTTCATAAATTCTTCATTATATTTTTCATCTGTCATATTAGCAGTCTTTGTAAATTTATCTATTTCTCCACTTTCTGATTTGAAAATACAATCTCCATAAGATGTTTTTCTAAATAATCCATTTTTCAAAATTACATCCACACATCCTAATTGTTTATTAACCATGTACTCCATTCTTCTTCCCCCTATTTTTATTGTAAATTTATCTTACAGCTAACATTTATTCATATCTTTTAATAAAGTATATACTAGTTCTAAAATTTTATTTACTAATAACATATAATTATTTTTAATATATATTTATAATCTCTCTTCTAAATTCAAATATATTCACTTTAATATCATTTTCCATTTATTGGTATAATAAAATATTTTAACACAACTAAATATTTTTACAAGTATAACAATTTGTAAAGAATATAAACATTATTCTTTAATATACAATATCATTGAAATCTTTTCTCTATTTCTATTCTACACTATATAACCTAAGAACAGTATAGATTAATAAAATCTATAATTTTTCAGGAAAATTTTGTAATAATGTATAAAGTTTCCTTAAACTAATTCGATAATATAAATATAATAATATTCTAAAATATAGCTTAATATTAAAAACTATTATAGAAAGAAAGTGTTTGTATGGAATTTATAAATATGAAAACTACCAATTCTAATATTGATAATTCTTTAAATATTAATAATAAATTGAATAAGCTTAAAGATTCCAATTTTGTTGACTTTCTAAATAAATCAAATAAAATAGTAAATCAATTAAAAACTCAAAACAATATATCTAATGAAGCAAAAACTGCTATATCAATTATAGAAAAAGCGCTAAATATTAATATAAGTAGTCATGATTATAAAAATAATGGTAAATTAGATATTATGGGTATTATAAGAAAACATGGTGATAAGCTTTCCACTAGAGATACTGCAGATTTTAAGGATAGTTTAATGGTTTTATTGAATCAAGGTTTAATTGAAAGTCATGATTATTTTGAAGCTATAAAATGGATTTCCTTAAAATCAAGCTTTAAAAAATTAGATGACAAATGTGAAGATGAATTAATTAAAAGTGTTGGTGAAATAGATAAAAAATCTGAATATAAATAATCATTAACTAACTTATTTATAAAAAAATAGTAGCTTCTAACTATTAGAAACTACTATTTTTATTTAATTTAAAACAGAACCTAATTTTAAATTGATATTATATTTTATGATAAGTTAGTATTAGGTTCCTTAGAAAATTTTATTGAATTGTTGTTTTTTAAATTTACTAACTGTGGTAATGCAACCCCTATTAAAATTATTATAACTCCTACCCACTTTATCATAGAAACCTCTTCTTTTAGAATAACAATAGACGCTATAATAGCTACTGGTAATTCTCCTGCTCCAAGAATAGTTGATAGGCCTGTACTTAATTTAGGTGTCCCTATTGCAAAGAATAACACTGGTAATACAGCACCAAATATGCCTAATATAATTCCATATTTCCATATTCCTTGTGATAAACATCCATTAGAGAAATAGTTTGGACAAATAGCAAAGGCAACTAATAATGCTCCTGTTGTTACACAAAAGCTTCTATTAACTGATGGTATTTGAGTTTCCACTCTTCCACTAAAAAATACAAATAGAGAATATGAAAGCGCTGCCATAAGTCCAAATATTATTCCACTAAAGCTCCACTTAAAGTTATTACTATTAATTACCCCACTAGCTAATATAGTTCCAATAAATAATATTATAATAGATAATATTTTTATTTTTGATGGAAATTTCTTATCTACTATGGATTCAATCAATACTCCAATCCATGTAAATTGAAATAATAGTACAACAGCAAATGATGCTGGAATACTTTCAAGAGATAAGTAATAAAAAACAGTTGTTGCACATGTACTTATTCCGATTAATGCAAGTGAAATGAACTGTTTTATCGTAATATTTCTTCTAGATGAGATTAGCATTATGATTAACATAGTTAACCATCCAAATAAAAATTGACTCATAACAACATCTTTAAATACAAACCCATCATTATATGCTAATTTTACTAGTGTCGATAATACTCCATAACAACAAGCTCCTAAAAATACAAATAAAGAACTTTTAAATAAATTCATAATAAACTCCTTTTTTAATTTCAGTAATATAAAATAATTACTTTAAATTTTTATCATTAACGTATAACTAATTATGTAAATGTGTATATTCATCTCCTTTCATAAAGAATAAAAAAAGCCATATATTCTCCCGTTTTGAAACCAAAAAACTGAAAAATATATGGCCATTAGGCAATAATTATTTAATTACTTGGCTCTGTTTTTAAACATAGCCTATTATTTAAATTATAATATTAATATATTTTTTTTTCAAGCATTTATATTAATACTCTTCCATTGTTTTTGTAATCATTTACAGAATGTAATTACTTTAAATACACATTTAATATCATTTATTCATCGTAACTTAAATTAGTATGAATAAATGATATAACTTTAAATATCCTATACTTTTCTTTTATAGTAAACTCTTGAACTTTTTCTTCTCCTCCCCACAGCTTTACATTAACTTTTAACTCATTGTTATTATTGCTATAAATAATAACTTCACCAATTATATTGTTAAACTTCATTAAATCTATTACTTTTTTATTAAATTCTTCATATGAATTCTTAGCAAATTCTGCTTTCACATCCTTAGGTAAATTATGTGCAAGTATTTCTTTAACTGTATCCATATTGTCCTTAATTTCATTTGTTACTATATAATTTATCTTATCTTCTATATTTTCAGTTTTAACTTTTTCCTCATTTATATTTTCTTCTAATGCCATCATATCTTGCTTTATAGCATTCATTTCACCAATCACTATGTTGATTCTTTTAGTTAATTCACCACTTGCCTTAATTATTTTACTAAATTCCTCTATATTATCTTTTTCCTGTTTTAAAATTGAATAGAAATCAGAAACCTTTTTATCCATTACTCTACACCCTAACTTTACTTATTTTTAAGATCATATTTTAAAGATAAGCTATGTCTTAAATATGTATTGACATATTAAATTAATACCTCTCACTTTGCTGATGTATATATTATTTTGCTAAAGCATTAACTAAATACATTATCAATTTGCACTAACTAATATCAAATATAAAATTCGATTCAAACTACACTTTTACATTACATTATTAAAATATATGATTACAAAATATAATTTAGCACCTTAACATAAACAATTTGACAATAACATTATGTAATGATATATTTTAGTTAAAATATGGAAAAATAATTAGAGCACTATACATAAAATACGGGGGTACTTATCATGGAAGAAATAAAAAAAGAAACTATATCAAGTAAAATTATTTTTTTAAAAGATTGGCTTATACCTATACTTATAGCTCTTATACTTGGAATTTTAATAAATAAATTTATGTTTTTTAGTGTTTTTGTTCCGACTGGTTCTATGATTCCAACTATAAATGAAGATAACAAGGCACTTGTAACTAGAGTTAATAATCTATCTAGTATTACAAGAGGAGATATAATAGTATTTCAATCTGATGAGCTTAATTTAACATTAGTAAAGAGATTAATTGGTTTACCTGGTGATAAAATAAAAATTAAAAATGGAGTTGTATTTATTAATGGTGAAGAACTGGTTGAAGATTATGTAAAGAATAAAGATTATTCCTACTCCGGTGAATTCGATGTTCCTGAGGGAAAGTATTTCTTTTTAGGTGATAATCGTCCTGATTCAAATGATGCTCGACTTTGGAAAAATCCTTATATTGACGGCTCTCATATAAAAGGAAAATTCAAATTCATTTTCTATCCATTTGAAGATTTTGGATTTGCAAAATAGTTTTTAATTCTTTAGGAATT
>NZ_JAMQIF010000025.1:0-4966 GCF_023845855.1 Clostridium sp. ZBS2 | reverse complement strand
TATGCATATATCAACACACTACTAAAACAGATCCTAATTTAAAAATGGTTTTGCCCAAGTATCAACATAATCTCCTATGCACCATTCAGCCATTATAATTTGATCATTTTTATCCATTTCTATTATATCAAGTGGAACATTGTTTATTTTTGAATTTTGAATTTCATCTATAAGCAAACCTTGTTCAGTTAAAATTAATGCTATTCTTTTGTTAGGAGATGTAAATGCATCTTTAATTCCTGGAAGTTCTCGCTTTAATGTTTTCCATGGAATTAAAAGAGAATCATAATTTACTAACTTCTTATTTTGTTTTAAATTTAAATTATAATCATATCCACTTCCCTCTAATCCATAAGCAGGTGATATTTTACCAATAACAGTCCATTTTCCATTTACTCTTTTAAGAGAAAAATTGCTGTAATTCATATATGGACTATATTTTTGTTTCTCTTCATTAGAAAAATTATTAACAATATTATCATAAGCTTGGTTAAAAGCTTTATTAACATCAATAGTAAATATATCACTTATAACAATTGGTATATTAGACGTTATGTTATCTATTGGTAAAACCTCATATTTAGCATAATCACCATTGAAATTATTACCTTCATATACCTCTGTAGCCACATAATCATTACCAACAAAATTTATACTTATATATCTATTTTTATCTATACTTTCTAAATTTTTATTATCATTATTAATAAAATCTTTATTATTAATTGGCTTAGCATCAAAATATTCATAATAATAATCATTTTTATTTATAAATTTTTTATTTATGTTCCAAATCCCATTCATACGAGGAACTATTAGACCTGATTTATCTCTTATAGGTTGTAATTCTCCATTTTTAAATGAAATATATAATGTCTTATACTCTTCTGTGTTATTTTCTTTATTTTTTGATTTTATGCCTAGATAAACTCCAACTGGATAATCATAATCATTAATTAATTTATTTTCTGCCTTATGTTCTTCATTTTTTGTATCATTTTCTACAACATCATTTATTTCATCAATAAAACTAACATTATACAATGCTCCATTGTAAAATATAAATCCATCTTTATCCGTATTCTCTATAAATTCAAACATTATATTATTATTATTAAAAATTGATATAACTTCATAATTTTCTTTGTCTAGATTAAGATCTCTTATACTATATTTTTCTTCATATGAAATAACATAATCATCTTTAACTAATTTTAATTTGTATGAAATATTTCTATACTCAACATTCTTTAGCTTTATATATTCATTACATATTTCAATATTTTCTCCTACAGAAAATTTTTTATTACTAATAGAATATATATCATTATCTAAAATTTTATAGTCATTTATTTGCCAAACGCCTTTAATACTTAAAGATTTATTTTCTGGTGCTTTAATTTTATAAATTTTATTTTGTGCCACATCATTACACCCTATTATAAAAAAAGATATAAAAACAACTAAAAATATATTTATAAATTTTTTCATAAATCTGTCTCCCTTGTATTAGGAATTGATATAGTAACTCTAGTCATCTTCCCTTCTTCACTTACTATATCTAAATATCCATTGTGAAGATTAACTATTTCTTCACAAATAGATAATCCTATTCCGTTTTGAGATTTTGAATTAGCACCCTTATAGAATTTCTCTTTTATTTTTGGTAAATCACTTTCACTTATTCCACAACCATTATCTTCTACTATTATTTTTAAATCTTTTTCTCCTTGATTAAAAATAACACTAACATTCCCACTTTTATCTACAAACTTAAATGAATTATCTATTAAATTTATTAGAACTTGCTTCATTCTATCTATATCTAAATAATATATTTTGTTATCTAAATTAGATAATACATTAAAGTTAATGCATTCTTTTAAAGCTCTAGGTATCATATAATTTTCTATATATTCTATTAATTCCATTATATTTACCTTTTCTCTCTTTAATTGCATTTTCCCATTTATAAGACGTGAAAAATCTAATAATTCTTCTACCATATTAGATAATCTATCTGTTTCTTTTTCTAATATATTAAAACCTAATTTAAATGTATCTTCATCAGTATTATTATCTTGAAGGGTTATTACCCAGCCTTTTATAGAAGTTAATGGCGTTCTTAATTCATGGGATACAGATGATATAAAATCATCTTTTAACTTTTCTCTTTTTATAATTTCTTCTGCCATATAATCTAATGTATTGGCAAGTTGAGCAACTTCGCCTTCTCCACTTATATTATTTCTAACTTTTAAATTTCCATTAGCCATTTTTTGTGAAATATTAGTTAGCCTTTTTATTGGATTTATAATTTTATTTGATAAAATTAAACTAATAATTATTCCTAAAAGCAATACAAATATAGATATTAACATAAAAAAGAAAAATATACATTTTAATTCATTATTAACCTCTTCTAAAGATATAACATATCTAATTATTCCTATCACTTCATTATCATTTAATAGTGGCTCTGAAACAGACATTACCTTATAATTGCTATAGCTTACATCACCAACATAGCTCCCACTTTCACCATTAATTGCTTTTTTAACATCAGGTTTTTCATGCAAATTATTATCATAAACTCCTATTGAATCCATTAGTAAGTTTCCGTTTTCATCTAATATTTGAACCTCAGCATTACTTTTATTCCAAAATGAATCAACATTATCATATATATTTTCAATCAAACTTGATTTATATAAGTATTTATTATAAAAATTAGTTGCTATTTCTATTTGATTTCTTAGTAAAGTTTCAGCATTATCATAATAATATTTTTTTACAAATGTACCTAAAAGTACATTCATACATATAACAGTAAATAATATCAAAAATATAAAACTTCTAATTAGTGTATTTTTAATACTTTTCATTTTATTATCCTTTCCATCTATATCCCTTACCCCATATTGTCTCTATAAATTCTGGTTCTGACGGATTATCTTCTATCTTAGCTCTTAGGCGTCTAATATTAACGTCTATTAACTTAGGATCACCAAAATAATCATATCCCCATATTAAATTTAAAAGCTCATCTCTTGAAAATGCTTTATTCGGATTTTTTAAAAATAATTTCATGAGTAGATATTCTTTTGGGGTGACATCTATTTCTATGTTATTTTTAAATAATTTTTGCGAATATAAATCTATTATGAATGGTTCCCTAATTAGCTTATCAATATTTTCTTTATCATTATTTTCGTCGCCAATTCGTCTTAATATTGCTTTAATTCTAAGAATTAGTTCTAATGGATTAAATGGTTTTATTATATAATCATCAGCACCATATTCTAATCCCATTATTTTATCCATATCTTGAGTACGCGCTGTAAGCATTATAATTCCTATTTTAGGATACCTTTTTCTCAATTCATCGCATACTTTAAAGCCATCTATACCTGGAAGCATAACATCTAAAATTGCTAAATTAATATTAAATTCTTCTGCTGCCTTAAGCCCATCTTCACCCGTTCCTGCTTCTATCACTTCAAAATTATTTCTTTTTAAATTTATTTTTATAAATCCTCTTATACTTTCTTCATCTTCAACTAATAGAATTTTAATCATAAATAAGTACCTCCTATCTACATTATCCCTATTTATCTTTTTCTTATAATAAAAAAGAGACTTCAAAAGCCTCTTTATATATATTTATGAAAATAACATTAAATTTATTTTATACTTTTAAGTTCATATCCTTGTTCTCTTAGATAATCTATTACTTGTGGTAATGCTTTGGCAGTTTCTTGTTTTCCTGCTGCGTCATGCATCAATATAACTGCTTTTTCTCTTCCAGCAACACTTTTCTTTACTTCTTCTAATAATTCAGAAGCAACTTTTGTTTTTCCTTCTGCATCCTTAGATAATGCATTCCATTCAATATAACTATATCCACCTTCTTTAAGCTTTTCTTTTATTGTATCTTGGCCTTTCCAAGACATAAGACCACCTGGAAATCTAATAGTTTTAGTTACAAAATCTTTTCCTAAAACTTGTCTAAATGTTTCATTATTTTTTTCTATATCACTCATAAAGTTTTCAATACTTACAATTCTATTAGGATATAAGTAATGATAATCATGTGAATATGTGTGACTAGCTACTGCATGTCCATCTTTAACTATCTCTTTTAACAACTCTTTAGTTCTATCGCTTTCATTTATAGATTTTCCTAATGTAAAAAATGTAGCTTTAGCATCTTTATCTTTTAATACTTTTAATACTTCTGGAGTTACACTTTCTGATGGACCATCATCAAAAGTTAAGTATGCAACCTTATGACCATTAGCACCTTCAGGCATCTTACCAATGCTTTGCTCATATAAGTATTTTTCTACAAAAGCTGCTGAATCAGCATTAGGATCTTCTTCTGCAGTTAAATATCCTGAGTTGTCTAATTTATTCTCTTCTACAGGAGTACCCTCTGATTTATTTTCAGTTACAACTTCATTATTATTACTAAGTTCACTTGCATCAGCATTAATACTTTTACTATGCATATATTTAGCTGATAACATTCCAGCTACTACCACAACTAAAACTATTGAAGAAAATAAAATTATTTTCTTTTTTTTATTTCTTCCAGCACTTCTTCTTCTATGATTAATATTATTACTCATTTACTGTTATCCCCCATAATCTTTTTATTTCAATATAGTTTGTCCATTTTTTAAGTTAATCAAATTACTACACGTATAATTATATAATACAGCATTTCTGTTTTTGTTACAAAATTATTACATATATAGATAATTTAAGACAATAAAAAAAAGCCGATCAAATCGACTTTAACAATATCAAATTGGCTCCGCGAAGAGGACTCGAACCTCCAGCCTATCGGTTAACAGCCGAGTGCTCCACCATTGAGCTATCGCGGAATATAATTGAAAGATTGTTCTTTCAAAATTGCACATAAAATGTATATAATAAATATGTATTGGTCAAGCCCTCGACC
>NZ_JAMQIF010000024.1:0-9814 GCF_023845855.1 Clostridium sp. ZBS2 | reverse complement strand
GCATGTCAAGGAAAGAAAGACTTAGCAACACTAGCTAAACAATTAAATTTAGATGCAATCCATGATACAGTACACGAAATGTGTAAAGATGAAGCTAGACATGGAAGAGCATTTAAAGGATTATTAGATAGATATTTTGCATAATATAGTGATTAATTATATTATTGCTTAAAATTTAACTTAAATTATCCCTAAATCCAATATTATAAATAATATTTATTTACTGAAAGTAGGTATATGGAAATTTATCCATATACCTATTTTTAGATTTAATACCTAAAACATCATTTGTATATTTTTAATTAATAAAGTGTGACATAGCCTTTTGTTTTTTTATAAATTTATTGTAAACTTATATTGATAATATAGTTGACAATTGAAAAGCCATAATTATATAATATAAGAAACTATTAAGGGGGGAAAAAGTTATATCTAGTAAATTAATATTAAAGGATCAAATTGTATGTGCAATGTTTGCTGTTATTACAGCTATATGCGCTCAAATTTCAATACCATTTTTTCAAGTTCCGTTTACAATGCAGGTCTTTGCAATTGTACTCTCAGCAGTTATTCTTGGGTATAAAAAGGCGTTTATATCACAAATAATATACATATTATTAGGGGCAATTGGGTTACCTGTTTTTGCAGGCTTTAAAGGAGGAATTCAAGCACTTTTAGGACCAACAGGTGGATATATTACTTCATTTTTATTAATGGTATTAATTATTGGATATTTTTCAGAAAAGTATAATGATAATTATTTTATTATTAGCTTTTCAGGCACATTAGGAATTATAATTTGTTATATTATAGGCACAGCTCAATTAGCGTTTATTTTAAATATAACATTTTCAGGTGCTTTAAAAATAGGGGTTTTACCTTTCGTTATTTTTGATTTAGCAAAGATATTTTTAGGAATATTTTTAGGGATTAATATAAAAAAGAGAATATATATAATATAAAAATATATGAACATATTTTAAAATAGTAGCGGTATATGCCATTTTACCCATTGTATATATCAACACATATTAAAAACATAGCCAAGTATAAAGATGATTTCTGAATAAATAGGAATCATCTTTTTTAAATTCTAAAGTTATATCATGGTTATATTAGGAAAAAGTCAATAAAAACTAAAAAATAATATTATCTTAAGGTTTATTTAAAGATTTATTTAATAGATTGAATATATACTAAATTATGTGTAAAAATATAAATTTTTACCTTGTATAAGAAAAGATTTAATGTAAAATATTTTAATTTATTTTAGGGGGAATAAAATTTTGAAACGAATAACTGGAATTTTACTAGTATTGTTTGTATTTATGAATCAAATAAGTGTACAAGCAGCAACACGGGAAAATATGCAACTTTCTATGGAAAATATAGAAGAAATTATAACTGAGTATAGTCCTGATTTAAAAATAATGAAGAATAATTTAAAAAAAGATAAAGAAAAGTATAAAGATATTTTAGATGAAATTGATGATAAAGAAAGCGAAATCAGTAGACTAGAAAATGATATTAGTAATTATAAAAATGTAGTTAAGCCTCAAGAGATAGCTGAATCTTCAGAGAGTAAAAAGGAAGATAAAGAAATTAAATTGAATGAGGATCTAAGGAGTGCCAAAAAAGAATTAGATTCATTAAAAGATGAAAAGCAAGCAGCAAAGCACAATTTAAAAGTATCTAATATAAGATATGAAAAGGATTTACAAGGCTTAATTGAATCAGCACAAAGACAGTATATACAATATGTAGACACATTATTAAAAAAAGAATTAAAGCAATATGAAACTAATTTTAAAAATAAACAAGTAGAAATAAATAATATAAAGTATGGTAATGGATTTATATCTAAAAAAGAGTATGAGAAAAACTTAGATGATATTACTGACTTTAATAATGAGCTAAAAGAAATACAGGTTAAAGAAAAAAACGAGTTAAAAGATCTATTATTTTCTTTAGGGGTTCCAAGTAATACAGGTATAAAAGTTGATACTAATATAAAAGGTGATCTTGATAAAATATCTAAAATAAATTTTGAAGAAGATTTAGATGATATGTTACTAAATAATATAGACCTAAAAATAAAAGATATGGAAAATCATAAAGCAAAAGATGACTCAGATATAAGTGATTATGAAATTAAAAATAATAAAATTTCATTAAGGCAGGAAGAAGAAAAAGTTAAAATAGAATTTCAAAAAAGATATAATAATCTTATTCTTTCAAGCAACTTGTTAAAAGCAAGCAATGATAAATTAAGTAGAACTCAAGATGATGCTTTAATAATGCAAACTAAATATAATTATGGATTTGCATCAAAGAAACAAGTGGATGAGTTAGAAGTTGGTTTAAATAATAAAAATCAAGATTTTATATCACAAGTAAATAATTTATACATGGATTATTTAAGCTATATGAAAATGAAAGATGGATATTAGAGTGGAGTGGTATAAATTATGAATAAAATAGAAATAAAAAATTTAAGTCCTAAAAATATTATTTCAAAAGTGAAAAATTCTAAAAAACGTATGAGTAAAAAAAAGATGGTTATGTTAATTGTAGCTATTCTAGTTATTGTAGGAATTGCATTTAAGATGTTTTTTTCTAAACCTCCTAATGTACAAGCTCAAAATACTATTCTTAACAAAGCTAATATTGTTAATAGTATTAATGTTTTAGGTGAAGTAAAAAGTGAAAATTCTACAAATGTTTATACAAATTCAGGTAATATAGTCAAAGAAGTTAAGGTTAAAGTTGGAGATGAAGTTAAGACTGGAGATGTTCTAGCTATATTAGATACTGAAAAATTAAAAGAGGAAATAGAGCAATTAACAGAAACTTTGAGTGCTTCTGAGGCGAATGGTAAGTTAGATCTTGATAGTAAAAAAAGAGCATATGACAATATAGTTTACATAAATGAGAATAATCTTAATACAGATCTTATAAATGCAAACTCAATGTTAGAAACAGCCAAAATGACTTTAGAAGATGCAGAAAGATTATATCAATATAACAAGACAATTTTAGGCTATGGAGAGATATCTAATCAGGAATTTAAAAAATCAGAAAATGATTATAATAAAGCTAAAGATGATTATAACAAAGCTAATGTTGAGTTGGAAAATTCGAAACTAAAAATACAAGAAGATTTAAAAAATGCACAAAATAGCTATGAAAGCGCTAAAATAGCTTATGAAAATAAAAGTGAACGTGTTGCACTTGAAAATAAAAAGAAAGAATTAGATGAATGCACAATTAAAGCTTCAGTAGATGGAACTATCACTACTGTTAATGCAACTGTAGGAAGCCCAAGCACAGGAACATTATTTAAAATAGAAGATTTAAACAATTTGGTTATAAAAGCATCAATAAAGGAAGTCGACATTGCTAATATAAAAGTTGGTCAAAAAACTATAATAAAAACAGATGCAACGGATGATTTAGAACTTTTAGGAGAAATAAGTGAAATAAGTCCTACAGCTAAAGTTGATGAACCTACTGTAGCTACTGGTAATTCTACATCTAATAGTGGAGATGTTATTTTTGAAGCTAAAGTAAAAATTAATGAGATGAATGAAAATATAAAGATAGGAATGAAAGCAAAATTAAATATTATTTTGGAAGAAAAAAATGATGTTTATGCAATTCCTCATGAGAGCATAATTGAAAATGAAAATGGTCTAAGTATATATGTAGCTGAAGCACAAGAAGATAATAAATATATTATTAAAGAATTAGCTATAAATAAGGGTATGGAATCAGATTTTAATGTTGAAATCTATGGAGATGAACTACAAGATGGAATGAAAGTACTTTCTGAACCAAGCAATTATACTGTTGGAAGTATAGTTGAACTAGGTGGAGGAATGGCTGAGCCTGTTGGAGGTGAGGTTATTGAGCAATAATATAATTGAAATGAATAATATTGTAAAGAGCTTCTATATAGGAACTGAGAATCAATTAGATATTTTAAAAAACATTGATATAAATGTAAAAAAAGGCGAATTTATATCAATAGTAGGGGCTTCTGGATCTGGTAAAAGTACTTTAATGAACATTATAGGAGCTTTGGACAGACCTACATCTGGAACTTATATATTAGATAGTACTAATATAAATGATATATCAGACAATGGATTATCAGAAATACGTAATAAAAAAATAGGTTTTGTATTTCAAACATTTAATTTAATACCAAGAAGTAGTGCACTTAAAAATGTTGAGTTACCAATGCTTTATGCAGGAGTGGATAAAAAGATTAGAATAGAACGTGCTAAAAAACTTTTAGAGCTTGTAGGAATGGAAGATAGAATTAATCATCTTCCAAATGAGCTTTCTGGTGGTCAGAAGCAAAGAGTGGCAATAGCTAGAGCTTTAGTTAATGATCCAAGTATAATACTTGCTGATGAACCTACAGGAGCATTAGATTCAGAAACTGGAAGATTAGTTATGGATTTATTTCATAAAGTACATGAAACAGAAGGAAAGACTATTGTATTTATAACTCATAATTATGAATTAGCATTAGAAACTGAAAGAATTATAACGTTGAAGGATGGAAAGATAATATCTGATGACTATAATAAGAATTATTCTAAGAAATTTCCAGATGGTGAAAAGTTATGTTTATAAAAGAAAATATAATGCTTGCCATAGCTGGAATCAAATCAAACAAGATGCGTTCTATTCTTACGATGCTTGGAATAATTATTGGAATTTCTTCTGTTATAGGAATAGTATCAATTGGTAATGCCATAACTTCATCTTTAACAAGTACATTAGCTAGCAATGGAGCAACAAATATAGATGTTTCCATCTCTCCTAAGAGTGAAGGAGAAGATGGAATGAGCTATGATTCAAATGCATGGGATAAAATGACAGAAGAAGATTGCTTTTCATTAGAACAGATTGATGAATTTAAAGAAAGATTTAGCAATGACATTGATAGTATAAGTGTATCTGAACATGGCGGATCAGGAAAAGCAAAAGAAGGATATTCATATGCTAATGTAAGTATTATGGGTGTAAATGACGGGTATAAAGATGCCAAAAATATAAAGCTATTAAAAGGTAGATTTATAAATGATAAGGATGTAAAAGGAAAGAGAAAACTTGCCGTTGTATCTGATAAATTTGTAAATAATATATTTAAAAAAAATATAGATCCCTTAGGAAAAGAGATTAAGGTATATGTAGGAGATGATATTAAAAGTTATGTAGTTGTAGGTGTATATAAATTTGAAGCATCACCTTTTGATGGAGGTAGTAGATCATCTGAAAAAGATATGCAAACTAATTTATATATTCCAGTAACTACATCTAAAGAATCTGCTAAGAACAAAAATTATTCATATTTTACTGTAAAGCCAAAGGCAGATGCTGATATAATGAAATTAACAAATGATTTTAGTAAATATTTTAAAAATCTATATAAAAATAATAAAAACTGGACAGTTCAGGTTCGTAATATGGAAAGTGAGCTAAAAGAAATGACTTCAGCTCTTGGAAAAGTATCTTTGGCTATTTCGGTCATAGCAGCAATATCATTACTTGTTGGTGGTATTGGAGTAATGAATATAATGCTAGTGTCTGTTACAGAGAGAACAAAAGAAATAGGTACTAGAAAAGCATTAGGTGCAAAAAGTTCTCATATAAAAATGCAGTTTATAGTAGAATCAGCTATAATATGTGCAATAGGTGGGACAATAGGAATAGTGTTAGGTATAGGGATGGGAATTATTACATCTTTAGTTTTAAAATCGCCAGTTGTTATATCTGTTCCTACAATATTAATTAGTTTTACGTTTTCTATGTTTATTGGAGTGTTCTTTGGATATTATCCAGCTAATAAAGCTGCGAAACTTGATCCAATTGAGGCACTAAGATATGAATAGATGTTAGTTGAAAGTTGATAGTGGAAAGTGGAGAGTTAAGGAAAAAATTCCTTATTGGAATTTTGAAATTATATTTTTAGAAAGTCTTAAAGATTTTCAACCAAAACTTTTAATTCTCAACTCTCCATTCTTAACTAAAAAAGGTGGCGTAGCCACCTTTAATTTATTATGCGATTATTAACTTGATAATTATAAATTGTCTTTGAAATCTGAGCTATTTTTTCTTCAGCATTTTCTAAATCTTTTGTATAAATTATAAATATGTAAGGGTTGTCTGGAAATACTATTGCTATATCATGTATGTATTCATTACTAGAACCTACTTTATGAGCAACTATGTTATGAGGGATATATTTATCTATTCTATCATGATAATCAGTAGATTTTAAAACATCAATTAAATGAGAGTAAGTTACATCACTTTTATTGTCATAAATATGCTTTAAAATTCTGAATTCAGTTTCTGGAGTAGTTATATTTTCATTATATGGTATTGAAATATTAAACATTTCATTAATTTCTTTTCTAACTTGATCATGTCCACCTAAATATGAACCAATCATATTAGTAGCAATATTATCGGAATTAATTATAGATAAATCTAATAATTCACTAATTGGAGTAGGAGGAATGTCACATAAATTTTGAAGTATTCCTGTCCCTTCTTCATAATCATCCTCTTTATAATCTAATTTTTTATTAAGTAAATTTTTATCTGTCTTATTTTTTTCATATGTCAATACATTTAATTTAACTTTATAAGTACTTGCAGCAATGAAAGTATTACTTTTATTAAGCTCAATATATTTATTATAGTTTAAATCATAGTATATAAATCCAACACGATCGCTATCAGATCCTAAATAAAAAAGGATTCTATCCTCAAGATTATATTTACTATCATTTAAAATTTTCAATTTTTCATTATCACTTAAAGTTTCATTAAATAAATCTTTGTTTATTTTAGTGCCAGTAATTAGTTTAGTAGGTTCAACAGTTTTAACATTTTCAATATTTTCTGTATTGGAGCTATGAGAATTATCACTATCAATATGAACTTTATCATAATTTTCATTATCTTCATTTGATTCAATGTTTTTAGCTTGTACTATGTCCTCGGATTGTTGTGGAAAATAATAAACGCAAAAAAACAATGTGATAATTAATACAGTTAAAATTAAAAATGTTACAAAATAATCCTTTAAAATCCTCATATTTTATCTCCTAATAAAAATGTTTCTTGTAAAAATTGTATGAAATATATAAAATGATGTCAATAAATTTTTTGATATTAACAATGATAGGAAGTAATATTAATAATATAGTAATAATTGAGTTACCACATTTAGTATAATATAACAACAAACGAAAATATCTTATAGTCTTGCTTAATTACATAAATTATATACTAAATTTATAATAAGGAGTGATATTGTGAATAAATATTCTAATTATTCTTTAAAATTAATTAATAAAATAAGTGAGGCAAAAGAAATAAGTTATTATGAACTTAAAAAGATTTTTTCAAAATATGAAAATGAAAAAGACGATAAAATGAATAAGAAATTTGATTTAGATATAGAATTAGAAAAGTTAGAAGAAAAAGGATTAGTAGCACAAGAAGATGGTATGATAATTTTTGAGGATGTTTAAAAAATATAATGTAATAAATGTTAATGTTATTTAAGCTATAAAAATACTTAAATTTTTTATAGCTTAAATTTTTTATTCTACAAATAAAAATAAGTTATAATTAAATTATAATAGAATTTGTATAATTGTAATTTAATTGGATTAAAATATAATATTGATAAAATAATAAATAAGTTAAAAATGAAAGTTGAGGAATGTTATATGGGTAAGAAGATGAAAAAAAATAAGAATGTCAATATATTACTTACTTTAGGTGCAATAACAGGAGTAGCAACAGCAGCAACTTTAGGATTAAATAAAGTTAAAAATAAAGCTAAAAATAAAATTTTTACAGAATCATTTGAATATATGAATAATGAAGGCAAAGATGTGTACTTTGTAGGTGGAGGTTTAGCTTCATTAGCTGGTGCAGCTTATCTTATAAGAGATTGCAATTTTGAAGGTGAAAATATTCATATTATAGAGGGTATGAAAATACTTGGGGGTAGTAATGATGGTGGAGGTAATCCAGTTAATGGATTTATATGTCGTGGTGGAAGAATGCTCAATGAAGAAACATATGAAAACTTTTGGGATCTATTTTCGAGTATTCCATCATTAGAGTTTCCAGGAAAAAGCGTTACTGAGGAAATTTTAAATTTTGATCATTTACATCCAACACATGCACAAGCTAGGTTAGTTGATAAAGATGGTGTAATACAAGATACAAAGAGTATGGGATTTAATAATGCTGATCGTATGGCACTTGGAAAATTAATGGCAACTCCAGAAGAAAAATTAGATGATATGACTATTGAGGAATGGTTTGAACATACACCACATTTCTTTGAAACAAATTTTTGGTATATGTGGCAAACAACATTTGCATTCCAAAAGTGGTCTAGTTTATTTGAATTTAAACGCTATATGGAACGCATGATATTTGAATTTTCACGTATTGAAACTTTAGAAGGAGTAACTCGTACAACATACAATCAATATGAATCAGTTATTATGCCATTAAAATCTTATTTAGAAGACTTTGGAGTAGATTTTAGTATTAATGCAACAGTAACAGATCTGGATTTTAAAGAAGGAGAAGAGATTACAGTTACTGCAATACACATAAAAGATTCGGAAGGAGAAAAAATAATTGAATTAAAAGATGATGATGTATGTATTATGACTAATGGTTGTATGACTGATAATGCAACATTAGGAGATTACAATACACCAGCAGAGTATAAAATAGATAACCCAATGTCGGCTGAACTTTGGGAAAAAATAGCTAAAAAGAAAATTGGACTTGGAAATCCTGAACCATTTTTTAAATATCCAGAGAAAACTAATTGGGAAAGCTTTACTGTAACTTGTAAAGGAAATAAATTATTAAAACTTATAGAGCAATTTTCTGGAAATATTCCAGGTAGTGGAGCATTAATGACTTTTAAAGATTCAAGTTGGCTAATGAGCATAGTTATAGCTGCTCAACCACACTTCAAAAATCAACCACTTGATACTACTATTTTCTGGGGATATGGATTGTACACTGATAGAGAAGGAGATTATGTAAAGAAACCTATGCGTGAGTGTACTGGAGAAGAAATCTTAATAGAGTTATTACATCATTTGCATTTTGAAGATAAAATTGATGAGATAAAAGAATCTATAGTTAATGTTATTCCTTGCATGATGCCATATATAGATTCACAATTTCAACCACGCAAGATGAGTGATCGTCCTAAAGTTGTACCTAATGGCTCAACAAATTTTGCAATGATTAGTCAATTTGTTGAAATACCAGGAGATATGGTGTTTACAGAAGAGTACTCTGTACGTGCAGCTAGGATAGCAGTATATACTTTATTTAATATAAAGCATAAAAAAATTTGTCCAATAACACAATATAAAAAAGATCCAAGAATATTAAAGCAAGCATTAAAAAAATCTTATAGTTAAATTTAGCTCTACTTTAAAATAATTATATATTTAAATGATAAAATATTAAGATATGTTTTAAATATGTGTGGATATATTTTGCGTATACATATATCCACACTTTGCTAAAACATAGCTTTTAGAACAAAATCGCTAAGGCGACTTTGGAGCCGTCGATTTTTTTAGCCATGCGCCCTTTCCAAACGCAGTGCAGGAATAATGGTGCGGCATATGATTATTTTTTATTCTTTAGGGGTACTCATAATACCTTTAAAACACATTATTTTAAAAGTTATCCACAAATTTTTTAATAATATAAATTCCTAAAGAATTAAAAA
>NZ_JAMQIF010000023.1:18771-43089 GCF_023845855.1 Clostridium sp. ZBS2 | reverse complement strand
ATAAATAATGTTTTTATAAGTGGACTTATATTTTAGGGAGCAAAACAGCACTTTAGATAGTGAGTTTATAGAAGTTAAAAACTATCTTATATAAGTTTTTTTGGAAATATTATATATGAAAATCCTCATGTACAAGCCTTGAATTTATACATAGGAATTCTTTATGAGGGAACGTAAAATTGTTTTAATAATGGTAAAATTAACATATATGATATAATAAGATCTAAAATATAAAATAAAAGTTATGTTATAAATAATGTCTATAATGGGAAGTTAAGAAGTAAACTAGAAAATTAGTTTGTTTGAAGAAGTATATAAGAGATATTTATTCTAGGATAACATTATGATAGTACTTAAAGTAATAACTATATTATGAATAAACCTAAAGATATAATGAATCACACCGTAAATGATAAAATATTTATTTGATTAGATGTTTAAGGAGATAAAATTAATGTATAACAATAATAGTAATTGGAAGTATACTTCTTATGAGTATAAAACGATAATATTGGAAATGAACACTATTGATAGAATTGCAATAAATAAAAATTATATCGCAATTTATTTTTCTAGTGGATTTGATGTAAGAAAAGAAAATAAAAATAATTCGTATAATGTAAGTATGCATACAGGTGAGGCAGTATTATATTTGTATTATGCAAAAGTGAATTTTGATTCAAATAATGTATTTAAAAATATATGTATAAAGACTGTTACACCAGATATTAAACTTAATGAGCATAATACATATAAAGTGTATGATATTGTATATAATCTTGATATTAATATCATTACAATCTTAGGGATCTATGGAGAAGAATTAATAGATAGTCAATTAAGTTTTAAATGCTCTGGAATAGAGTTTTGTTGGAATGAATTTAAATGTAAATCTTGGTTTGAAAATAAAAATAATATGCTAATTAATGAAAGAGTACTTCTGAATGGTAATATACATGAAAAGGTACAAATAATGCTTAGTATGGCGGGATTATATGAAGGAAGAAACGTTGATATATCAAAGATAGAAAAATTTTATAAAAAAAATGGCACTGAATTATTTCTGGCAGCAAGAGAATTCTATGAAAAATACTATGGATTAGCTACTAAATGGTATTTAGATGTTGAAGATGGAATAAAGTATCCATATTATTCAGCAGATTTTGAGTTTAAAATATATCCACATTTTTTTAGAAAAGATGAATTAAAAGTAAAAAAAGTTGCTAATGAAAATATATTATTAGTGGGCACTGTTGGATACTATTATCCTTTAGAAATTTATATAGGCAGAAGTGGTAAACTTTATACTGGAAATGGATATAAGACATTAATATATTCATCATTAGAAGAAATGATTGAGGATAATTTATCACGAAAAAAGTTAGAATCAGTTATGATAATGCTGTAATATAATTTAATTTCAAATATAGTTCTTTAAAGGTCGCACTTGATAAAATACGTTAAATTTATAGCACTAAATTTAACGTATTTTAACCAGTGCTATCATGTATTAATATACTACCCCAACGGTCACCTCTAAATTATCTTTTCTTTTATCATTTTCTCTGTCTACTTGACAGGGTGCAGTTCAGAATTGAAAGTGTGATATTTTTTGTCATGTAATTCTAAAAAATAGGAATAAAATCATTGTTCTTAAAGACCTAAATCTTTTTTTGTCTTTGATAAGTTTACGCAACTTACAACATTCTAAGTTGTTCATTGAAAACTAAATAATGTGGCATTTAAGGAATATGTTATAATTAAAGTAATGTAGTTTATAATAAGAGGATAGAAAAATAAAAACCAATAATTTGATTTAAGACATTTTTAAGTAAAATTACATCATGTTTTATTTGGTATGAGAATCTAGTTTATAGAACATATCAATAAATATAAGGAGTATCTATTATGAAAAATAAATATAATAATGTTTTAAGTATTATAAGTAGAATTTTTTTTATGATATTAGGTTCAATTTTAGTATCGATAGGTCTTGAGATATTTTTAATACCTAACAATATAATTGATGGTGGTATGACAGGAATATCCATTATGGCAAGTCATTTAACAAAAGCTGAACTAGGAATATTTATATTTGTATTTAATTTGCCATTTGTTATTGTAGGTTATAAGCAAATTGGAAAGACATTTGCTCTTTCAACTATATTTTCAGTAATATGTTTATCAACTGGAGTAACACTACTTCATCCTGTTCCTGGCATAACACAGGATATACTTTTGGCAACCATATTTGGCGGAATTATAATGGGAGTAGGAGTAGGGCTAATAATAAGAAATGGTGGATCATTAGATGGGACTGAAATTGTTGCGATAATAATAGAAAAAAGAAGTATATTTTCTATTGGTGAAATAGTTATGTTCTTTAATTTTTTTATATTGGGAAGCTCTGGTTTTATATTTGGATGGGATAGAGCAATGTATTCTTTAATAGCTTATTTTATTGCTTTTAAAACAATAGATATTACTGTTGAAGGACTTAATGAGTCAAAGGCAGTAATTATTGTATCTGAAAAAAATAAGGAAATTTCTGATGCGATAATAGCAAGACTTGGAAGGGGAATTACATTTTTAGATGGAAAAGGTGCTTATAGTGGTAATAAGACAGATGTTATATATGTAGTTTTATCAAGGCTTGAGGTAGCAAAATTAAAAAAAATTGTACATGGATTTGATGAAGAAGCATTAATTACAATTTCAAGTGTTGAAGGAACTGGAAAAAGCTATAAAAAGAAAGCTATACACTAGCCTTAGAATTTTATATTCTAAAAGGGACAATAAAAATAACCATGTTTATTTTTATTGTCCCTTTTATACAACATTATTAGAATTACTACTTATCTTTTACTCTTGTAAGCATCAACGCAATAGCGCCATCCCCAGTTACATTACAAGCTGTTCCAAAACTATCTTGAAGCGCAAATATAGTTAATATAAGAGCTGTTCCAGCTTCAGTAAATCCAAGTACACCTGTAATAAGGCCTAATGAAGCCATAACAGTTCCGCCAGGAACACCAGGCGCTCCAATTGCAAATATTCCAAGTAACACTATAAATAAAATCATAGTTGAAAGATTAGGTAATTTTCCATATAAAAGTTGTGAAACTGTCATTATAAAGAATACTTCTGTTAAAACTGATCCACATAAATGTATGTTTGCACATAAAGGTATAGCAAAATCTGCGATATCTTTTCTTAAAACTTTAGATTTTTTAGCACATTTTAATGCAACAGGTAATGTTGCAGCACTTGACATCGTACCAACTGCAGTAAGATAAGCTGGACCATAATTTTTAACAACTTCCCAAGGGTTCTCTTTTGACACTATTCCAGCAATTGAATATAGAACAGTAAGCCAAATAAAGTGTCCGATAATTACTATAATTATAACTTTAAAGAAAATAGGTAATTGCTTGCTTATACCACCTTCATAAGCTAAACATGCAAAATTTGTGGCAATGAATAAAGGAAGTATAGGAATTATAATTCTTTCAACAATACTTAATATTATATTTTGAAATTGTTCCAATAATTTCTCAACTAAATCAGATTTAGTCCATGCTGTTGCAAGTCCTAAGAATAATGCTAGGACTAATGCACTCATAACACTCATGATTGGTGGTATATCAAGTTTGAAAAGCAAGTCTGGCAATTCTTTTGTTACAGTATTATTAGAAATTATTGATAATTTAGGTATTATATTATATCCTGCAAACATAGAAAAAAGTGCTGCAAATACAGATGATGAATATGCTATTAGTACTGCATAACTTAGTAATTTACTAGCATTTCCTTTAAGTTTTGCAATGGATGGTGCAATAAAACCTATTATAATTAATGGTATTGAAAAGAATATTATTTGCCCAAGCACGTACTTAATAGTAGATATAATTTGAATAAAATTATTACTAGAATAAGTTCCTATTAAAATACCTATTATTACAGCTATAATTAATTTGAAAATAAAGTTGTTAAAAAGTTTTTTCATTGTAAAATCCCCCTTTTAATAATTATGTATATAAAAAAATCGCCAAAGCGACTTTGGAGCTGTCGATTTTTTTTAGCCATACACCCTTTCAAAACGTAGTGTAGGAATAATGGTGCAGCATAGTATTATTTTTTATCTTTAGGATTAATTTCTTAACCTTTAATTACATTAATATTTCAGTTATCTGAAAGTTTTTTTAAAAAAATATAATTTTCTAAAGAATAAAAAAACTCCTACCTCTTAATTACAGAGGCAGAAGTTATATACTCCGCGGTCCCACTCTGTTTATATGTATATTAAAATACATACAACTCGTTTTAAATAGATACAAACATATCTTAACACTATAACGGGTGTTTAACCGATTTTCTCTACTTAGCTCTAGCTTTTGGAGAAAATAGCTCATAGATGCACTCATTGATAAGTTACTTTAAAGTCTCTTCCAGCAAATAAGACTCTCTCTGTATAAAGTATAAATATCTACTTTTCTAATCATTGCTTTTAATTCGTATCATTATACTATGATATATAGTATAAACAATTTTATTTTATTCGTCAATACTATTATCCATATTTGTAATTAATAAGTATGTGTACTTTAAATTAATAGAATATTATTCAAAAATGAAAATGATTTATAAATTGTAATAGTTTAGACATATTTAATTAAAATGTACATAAAATTAACAGGATAAACTAAAAATAACCATAAAGTAAAGGATTGTTAACTTTACTTTATGGTCAAATTAAAATATTTATTTGTTAGTATCACTAGGTGTCCAAGTTTTTAAATATGATTTTCTTACTTTATCTTTTTCAGCAGGACTTAGCTTAAAATAATCCTTATCTAGTGCACTTTCCCAATGTCCATATACTGGATTTGGTAAAATTATAAAGTGAGCTCCGAAGTTGTTTTTATTTACATCAACTAATTGATTTCTATCTTTTACATCCTTACCATATGAATTAATAGGGAAATCTCCAGCATCATCTCCCATGTAGATTATTACATTATAATCTTTAACTATTTCATCCATTCTAGGTTGTTTGTTACTACTATCAGTTTTTAAACGCATATGCTTTTGATCTACACAGGGATATCCTAATTTTTGAAGATTTTTCATTGTTCCATCAAGTTCAGTTTTTTCCTTTCTACCTGTTACATAGAATATTTCGACACCTTTATTATTTGCATAATTTAAAAATTCTTTTGCACCAGGCATAGCCTTAGCGTCAGCATGATTTACCCATTGCCCCCAAGTTTCATCACTAAAAGCTCTATTTTCTCCTATTAATCCAGCTTCATATTCATTGTTATCAATAACAGCTTCATCGCAATCTGTAATTATAGCTAGAGGTTTATCTCCTTGTTTAAATTTTGAAGATTCTTGATCTACAATGATTTGACCAGTATTATAAGCCTGATAACATAATGCTCTATATTCAGCTGATGATTGCATCCAAGCTACCCCCATAACTAATTGTTCATTTAAATCTTTTAAATTATCACAGTACTCTGTAGTAATTTGTTGATTAGCATTTTTATCTTGTTCGGTGGTTGTAGCAGCTAAAGCTGGTACAGATGAAGACATAAGTACAAAACTTAGCACCATAGACATTAAGAATTTCTTTTTGTTTTTTAACATATAAAAGCCTCCTTATTTCCAATAAATTCCATATATAATATATCTATTCTATTTTTTTGTTTTTTTTCCTCTATTTAATATTTAATTATTTTATATAAAGACTATTTTGGGGTAGAGTGTTTATATATACATAAGTAAAGTTGACTGAGTATTTGAACTTAGGAATACTAAAATGAGTATAGTTAAGTTGTAATACCGTTTTGCTCATTGCATATATGAACACCTATTTAAAACATAACATCCAAATTAAATAGTCGCTTAATGAATACTATGCTTTTAATAGGCAATGTGAAAAAATTTCCCATTAATGTTATAATTATATATAAAGTGTGTAGAATTAAACTATTAAGTATTATTAAACTTACTATTTTGATTTATACATATACAAAAAAATTACACATTAGGGGTAAGAAAAGACAAGGGGAGATATTATAATGAAAAGAAATATGCATGCAAAGACTATGGCAATAGTTCTTGCAGCTATAACTGGAATGCAAGCAGGAGGAATTGTACCAAATTTTTCAGGTATTAATGTTAAAGCTTATGCTAGTGAGATTAATAATGAAGAGAAGGAAGCTAATCAATCTATAGAAACAACTAAAAATAAAGATGCTTATAAGGCTATAGGAATAGATGTAGATACGACAACATCAGGTGCTGTGACAATTACTTTACCTAATAAGTTTACTAAGACTTTAGATGAATTAAAGGGAAGCAGTGATTTGACTGCTAATACCGCTTATATTGGATTGAAATTTACTACTCCAGCAGGTATTCAAGTTAAACCTTCAAAAATAAGAGATTTATCTTTGAATAAAGAATATGTATTATCATCTGATTCAAATGAGATAAAGGATGGAAGATATATTAAATATATACCAATAGCAACTAAGAGTGGTGATGTTTGGACACCTAAAGAGAAGAATATTAACACATATAAATATGATTGGCTTGATGAAAAAGGGCAAACTGTTGCTAAGACTTCATTAAATGTAGTAGTTCAAAGACAAATAGAAATACCGAAAGTGGTGAAAGAAGCAAAAGTATCAATTTCAGGTACTGAAAAGGTAGGTAAGACTTTAGAAGCTAATGTAACAGCTTATGAGAATGGTAAAATTGTTCCAGTAACTAGTGTAGAGTATCAATGGTATAGATCTAAACACAGAGATAAAGATTTTAATAGTATATCTGGTGAGCATAGTAAGGATTACAAATTGGCTAATAGAGATGAAGATAAGTATATAAAAGTAATAGCAAGGGTTAATATAAAGGGTGAAATAATAGAAGTTGATGATAGAACAAGTAGTATTGATGAAAAAAAATCTTCAAGATCTCATCACAGTTCATCAAGTAAAGGATCTGGAAGCACTGCTGATACTGATAGAATAAGTGATAAAATTGAGGATTCACGAGCTGATAGTGTATCTTATGATGTTTCGGATTATCCTAAGGTAGAAAAAGATGTTTTTAAATGTTTAAAAGATAATGATGACAAGACTTTAGTTCTTGAAGGCGACGATTATACTTGGACTTTTGATGGAGAGGATATTAAGAATGTTTCAGATATGGATAGTAAATTAGATACAACTATTGAAACAACATCTCCTAATGAATCAGAAATCAAAAAAATTTTAAATGGCGCAAATGTAGTTAATTTATATTTTAATTATGATGGTAAGTTACCTGGTAAAGCAAAAATTGAAGCTAAAATAGGTTCAAAATATGATGGAAAAAATATGTATGTCTATTATTATAATAAGGATACCAAATCATTAGAATTAGTATCATCAAATGTTAAAGTAAAAGATGATAGAGTAACATTTACGATAACTCATTGTTCAGATTATGTTTTAAGTGAAACACAACTTTTAACTACAACATCTTTTAATGAAGGATGGAGCATGATTAACAATGGAAATTGGCAATATGTTTTAGGTGGAAACAAAGTTATTGGATGGAACTTCATTAATGGCAGATGGTACTTTATGGACTATACTGGAATGATGCAAAGAGGATGGATTAATCCAAATGGTTCATGGTATTACTTAAACTATAATGGTGATATGGCAACAGGATGGCAAAATATAAAGGGTTCATGGTATTACTTAAGAGATGACGGAAAAATGTTAACTGGATGGGTAGATGATAGAGGTACATGGTATTATCTAGATTATTCAGGCGCAATGGTTAGTAATACAACTGTTAATGGATATAGACTAGGTTCTAATGGAGCTTGGATAAGATAAATTAAATAATAAGAACAAACTAACAAGAAAATTAATACTATATTTTATAAATACAAATAAAAAGCCCAAAGGATAAAATGAATTTTAAATAAATTTTATCTTTTGAGCTTTTTTAAATTAAAAATAATATAAACCAAATTCTAAAGTGTAGATTACAATTTGCTTAAAGAGTTGAAAAACCATATTAAAAGAAAATGTATAATCCTAAAAATTATGAAAGAAGGGTTTTAATGATAAAAGATATGACTAAGGGGAACCCTGGAAAGATAGTGTTTTTATTTGCCATTCCTATGGTTATTGGAAATGTATTTCAGCAATTTTATAATATTATAGATTCAGTAGTTGTAGGAAACTTTATAGGAGCTAATGCATTAGCAGCTGTAGGAGCTTCTTATCCTATTATATTTTTGTTTATAGCAGTTGCAACTGGAGCTAGCATTGGATGTTCTGTTGTAATATCACAGATGTTTGGAGCAAAGCAAATAGGGAATATGAAGACAGCAATATATACATCAATTATTTCGATAATAATATTTAGTACAATACTAATGATAATAGGAGTAATTACAAGTAATTCTGTATTAAGAATTTTAAAAACACCATTGAACATATTAACAGATGCTGATAGCTATATGAAAGTATATATGATGGGAGTAGTTTTTTTATTTGTTTATAATATTAATACTGGAGCATTTAATGCTTTAGGTAATTCTAAAATACCATTATGTTTTTTAATCTTTTCATCTATTTTAAATGTAGGGTTAGACTTATTATTTGTAGTAAAGTTTAATATGGGAGTAATAGGTGCAGCATATGCAACTTTAATTTCTCAAGGGGTTTCTGCAATATTATCATTAATATATCTTTTGATAAAGGTTAAAAGAATAGAAGTACATGAAGAATATAAAATATTTGATATTAAGATATTGAAAAAAACATGTAAAATAGCTATCCCATCAATAATACAACAGGCAATAGTATCAATAGGAAATTTGTTTGTTCAAGCCTTAGTTAATACTTATGGAGTTGTAACTATTGCTGCATATACGTCAGCTACCAGAATAGATTCTATAATTATTATGCCAATGGTTAATATAAGTAGTGCAGTATCGACATTTACAGCTCAAAATATTGGTGCTGATTTAATAGATCGTGTAAAAGATGGATACAAAGCTGCAATAAAGATGATAGGGATATTTTGTTTTATAATTGCAATCTTGTTGCATGTATATGCAGAAAATATAATAGGAATGTTTGTTGATTCAAGTCTTAATAAAGAAGCTATTAGTATAGGGGTGGAGTACATTACAGTAGTTTCAATTTTTTATGTACTTATGGGACTTATGGTAACAACAAATGGAGTACTTAGAGGAGCAGGAGATATTAAAGTATTTATGGTAAGTACATTATGCAATTTATCATTAAGGGTAATAGCAGCATATACTTTATCATATTTTATTGGCCAAAAAGCAATATGGTGGGCAATACCTTTAGGATGGATATTAGCATCAACAATATCGGTATTTAGATATAAGAGTGAAAAGTGGAAAAATGCTAAAATAGTGTAATTTTTATTACATTAAATTTATGTTAAATATAGAAATGAAGATTGAAAGCTTGAAGCTGGATGCTATATAATCATATGTAATAAAATAATAATTAAATTACAGAAATAAGGAGTACAATATGGAAAACGTAAGTCAAATAGTAGATGTATTTATACATATGAATAAATATATTGGAATGATAATTAATAATTATGGAATGCAAACTTATTTAATTTTGTTTATTGTAATATTTTGTGAAACAGGGTTGGTTGTAACCCCATTTTTACCAGGGGACTCATTAATATTTGCAGCAGCAACTTTTGCAGCAATGGGAGCTTTAAATATTTATGTTTTAGTAATATTATTAATATTTGCAGCGATATTAGGTGATACAGTGAATTATGAGATTGGAAGGCTATTTGGAAATAAGTTAATAAAAAGCAACATAGTTAAAAGAGCTCACATAGAAAAGACTAATAAATTTTATGAAAAGCATGGCATGAAAACTATAATGTTTGCAAGATTTATTCCTATAGTACGTACCATTGCTCCTTTTGTAGCTGGAATTGGAAAAATGAATTATAAAGATTTTATTTTATTCAATGTTGTTGGTGGAAATTTATGGGTATTGATATTGTCTATATGTGGATATTTCTTTGGAAATATTAGATTTGTCAGAAATAACTTATCACTTATTTTAATAGGAATGATAATTATATCTGTTTTACCAGCATTAATTGTATTTATAAATGAAAAACGAAAAAACTCATTAGTTAAAAAAGTATAAAATAGTGGCTANNTAGCCACTATTTTATACTTTAGATTTAATTTTATTTTTAATATTTAAATACCAATATGTAATTAAGCATAAAATTACAATTAAAAGTAATTCTGATACGATAATTTGTAATGGTGTATCAATTTTAAATAACCTAAACTTCACCATTAATTGTATTATAGCGGCATGCGATAGATATAGATATAATGAATTTTTACCAATCCAAGATATTGAAGTCTTCTTTGATGTACATATACTAAAAATAACTCCTAAAATTGAAAAAGCTCCTATATAATGAAGGACTCTTATAAACAGGGGATATGTAGAAGTGTCATAATAAAAAGTGTAGTTTGTATATTCAAATAACAGTTCCACAGAAGTTTCATCTTTAAGTACATATAAAATTCCTAATGATAATAAACTTATCAAAATAAATTTCCACAAATGTTTTTTTACAATTCCTAGATGTTTTTTTTCAAAACCTAATCCTGCTATAAAAAATGGTAAGAAAAATATAATTCTGGAAGCACTAGCTTGTGCAGTAAAACTTACGTCAAGCCCAAGAATTAAAGAAATTACTATGCTAATAGGCAAAGCAGTTCTACAATTTTTTATATAATCTGAGATTACATAAAAAGCTGTTAATGCAAATAAGTACCATAAAGTCCAATTAGGACGCAAATATTCAATTCTTAAACCATAATTTTGAAATACAATGATACTAAGTAAATAATAAAAAGTCTGCGCATAAAAATATATTTTGAATGTATCAAGTACTTTTTGTTGTGTTGTTCTTTTGCTTTTTTTACAAAAATATCCTGATATAAAAGTTAACGCTGGCATATGAAACATATAAAGAAAAAGGATAAAGTAATGAGGATCTATACATGTAGGACTTACATATTCAAGTGAGTTACCAATTATAACACAAATTAAAAAGAAGCCTCTTAAATTATCAAAATAACTGTCCCTATTTTTAACTTCCAATAATTCTCTCCCTTCAGTAACTAATCATAGGATATTATAAGATATAAAGAAATATAATGCAATATTTTGTAATACTATAAGTACTACAATAAATACATATATTCATTTTATAATTTAGTTTTTAAATAAAAATTCAGCATATTTGTTCTTGATTTAAAATAAAAGTAGAGTTAAATTAGTATAATCAATATATATAATTAAATTTAGGAGAGTTGTAATGAATATACAAATATTTGGAACTAAAAAATGTTTTGATACAAAGAAGGCAGAAAGATATTTTAAAGAAAGAAGAATTAATTTTCAATTTATTGACTTAAATGAGAAGGGAATAAGTAAGGGTGAACTTAATAGTGTTTTAAATTCAGTATCTGTTAATGATTTAATAAATTCAAAATCTAAAGATTATAATAAATTGAATTTGAATAATATAAGAAGTGCTGAAATAAAAAAAGAAATTGTTTTAAAAAATCCTAAAGTGATGAATACTCCAATTGTAAGAAATGGTAAATGTGCTACAGTAGGATATACACCTGATATATGGAATGCATGGGAATAAATAATAGTAGTTGTTTATTTAAGTGAGATGCTGTGATATATGCATAAGAAAAGCTAGATAGCACATAAACAATAAAGCTTATATGATTTTATTCTTATCATATAAGCTTTATTTATAAGTATTATTTAGATTTTTTTCTTGCCTTTTTTTTAGTATTTTTCTTCATAACAGAATATCCAAATGAGCCTAAAGGATTTGAATTGACTTCAAAATATTCTCCATGATTATAACAAATTAAGTTCGCTTTATTAAAACCAATTTTACCATTTTCGTCTAATAAGTTCTCATCTACTTTAACATTAAGTACTTCCAGTAAGAATAAATCATGAGTACCTAATGGTGTGATAGATTTTAACTTACATTCTAATGCAAATGGAGCATCTTCTAATGAAGGTGTATTTACTTTTACTCCTTCATTTAATTTTAAATTAAGATTTTTAATCTTATCTTCTTTTTTACCCGATCTAACACCACAATAATCTACTATTTTTACCATTTGCTTATTAGGTAAATTAATAACACATTCCTCAGATTCTTTTATATAATCATAAGATAATCGTTCAGGTCTTACCCCCATTGCAAGTATAGGTTCTTTTGTACATACTGTACTTATCCAACCAACAGTAAATACATTTACTTTACCTTCTTTATTTTTAGAGGTAACAAGAACTACAGGCGTGGGATTTAACATCACACTACCTTTAAAATTTAATTTATTCATTTTTTTCACCTTTTATATAAATAAAATTTTTAAAACAATGTTTGTAATAAAGAATTATTATTAATATCTTCTTTTGTAACGTCTTTTTCTATTATTTTTAGCCATATTTTTTATAAGAACTATTAATGTGATTATTATTATAGCAATTACCAAAACTGTTGAATACAATAATATATTATCTTTTAATATTTTTCCTAAAGATATATTTATAATACCTTGAACTTCTTCAGTATGATTTCTAGTTGAATAAGTTAAGTTTGTATTTTTATTAAATGCTAACTTCCAAGCGCTAGTATTTGAAGCATTATAAGTTATTAAAGATTCAGCATCATTAATATCATTCTTATAATACATAACATCCTGACTTAAAACTATTGGTACAGTAATTGTTTTTGTAGGTCCAAAGAAACCAAAAGATTTATATTGTAAATCAGTAGTTCCAACTTCTTCATCTGATTTTTTATAAACTTCTTTATTAGCAGAATAACTATAATCAATAATAGAATCCATATCATTGAATTTAGTCATATCAACATTATCGAGTTGTCTACTTTTTAAAACAACACCTATTATTTTTCTGCCATCTTTTTCATATACAGCAGCTAAACAACCACCAGCAGCATTAGTTAATCCAGTTTTACCAGCAATGTTTCCATTTTTACCTAATCCTAAATTTCTATTTTCTAATATAATTCTAGAACCATTTATATCTATAGGAGCTTCTTTTAAAGTCATAGTTTCTCTTTCCCATGGATTTTCAAAAGCTGCTTTAGTTATTAAAGATAAATCATAAGCGGTTGTATAATGATTTGGATCATGAAGTCCGTTAGCAGTAATAAAATTACTATTATTAGCTCCAAGTTCCTTTGCTTTTTTATTCATTAATTCTGAAAATGCTTCTGAACTACCAGCAACATTATCTGCAATCATATATGCAGTATCATTTCCAGAGAAAAGCAATAATCCTTTCATGACATCATCAGCAAGCATTTTATCTCCAACTTGCATTCTGTTACCCATATAATTTATGTTTAATGAATATTCAGGTTGTTCTTTAGCTGATTTAGTAAATGAAAGTTCAGAATTTTTTTCGAACTTTTCAGCTAATAATAAACCTGTTAATAATTTAGTAGTACTTGCAGGATACCTTTTACTATCAGCATCTTTAGTATAAATTATTTCACCTGTTTCATAATCCATAGTTAAAGCTGATTCAGCTTGAATACTAGGTGAAGTTTGTTTAGTATTTTCAGTTGCATAACTTTTTACTGAAAAAGGAGCAAATAGTGAAATAGTAATAGTTAATGCAAGTGTTTTTAAGATTAAATTTCTTTTCAAGTAAAATCTCCCCATCTCTATTTAGTAATATTTAAACCAACATAAGTATATCATTTATGATATTTAATAACAATAAAATACAAGACATAATATAAGAATTTTTATAAATAAATCCATGAAAAATGCTTATTTCAACATAGTATTTTAATATTTACCTATAACTTACACCTATAAATTTTGTTTTTTAGAACAAACTATATATATGTTAAGAAAGGGGTGGAAGATATGAAAAAATATTTTAAATTTCTAATATTATCTATTATTATAATTTTTTCGGTTTTTAATACGTATAGGGTTAATGCATTAGATCAAACTTCAAGAAAAATAGTCTATTTAACATTTGATGATGGTCCATCTCCTAATAATACTGAAAATATATTACAAATATTAAATGAAAACAATGTAAGAGCTACTTTTTGTGTAGTTGGTTCTAATGCTTTAAGATATAAGGAGATTTTAAAACAATTAAACGAATATAATATGGGGATTATACCTCATTGTAATAATCATCAGTATAAAGAGTTATATTCATCAACTGAGTATTATATAAATGATCTTAATGAATGTACCAGAATTATAAATGACGTTACTGGTGGAAATAGAAGTTTCAGGTTTGTAAGAATGCCAGGTGGTTCAGATAATACTGTGAGCAATTATCAAACTTTGCAAAATATAAAAAGTGAATTAAGAAAAAGAGGAATGGATTATATAGATTGGAGTATAGATTCAGGGGATACTTGTGCAGCTATGGTACCTGAAGAACAAATAACAAGTAATATTGAAAATCAAGCTGGTATTAATAATATAGAAGTTATTTTAATGCATGATTTAGAAAATAAGGTAACAACCACTAGTGCACTTCAAGATATTATAATTAAATATAAAAGTTTAGGATATGAATTTAAAACCTTTGATGAAATGGAAGAATGGGAAGTTCAATATTTAATAGGCAAACATGTAATAGATAAGTGATTTAAATATATAATTAAAAACGAGCTAATATCAGTATACATTTTGATATTAGCTCATCTTTAATAAAGTAATTAAGAATTTGTATTTAGTTTTTTCTGAATTGATTTTTTGGCGTTTATTTCAAAATCGTCGTCTAAAATATCTAAGGCAATTTCATTTCCATACTTATTTCTTAATGCTAGAGTTAAAAGTTTATCAGCAAATTCTGGATTTTTAGATAAGAATGATCCATGAAAGTATGAACAAAAAGTGTTTTTATATATACAACCTTCATATCCATCTTCACCATTATTGCCATATCCATGAACGCATTTGCCAAGTGGAGTATGATCATTTATATAAGTTCTACCAGAATGATTTTCAAAACCAACATAAGTTTGATTAAATACTTCATTATATATTTCAGTATTGCCTATAAATCTTGTATCTCCACCTTCAGTATGAATATTTAGTATTCCCAATCCATTGATCTTTTCACCATTTGGAGCAGTGTAATATTTACCTAATAATTGATAACCGCCACATATTGCTAATAGGACTTTTTCTTCTTCAATATAAGAAGTTAAAGAATCTTTTTTTATAGTATTTAAATCTTCAGATACTATTGATTGTTCATAATCTTGACCGCCACCAAAGAATATAATATCTATTTCATCTTTGTTTAGAGTATCATTTATAGAAGAATTAATAATGTTTACTTTTATTCCTCTTTCTTCTGCTCTGTGTTTTAAAATTAGCACATTACCTACATCCCCATATACATTTAATAAATCAGGATATAAGTGACAAATATTTAATTCCAAAGTATTACCTCCTTTAAATTACCATAGTTTTTTAATGTAACCTTTTGAATGAAGGTATTTTCGATAATTTATCATAGCAGTATAAGTTGCTAGAATATATACCTTGTTAGAAGATGAATCATTTTGTATAGATTCAGTTAGTTTTTCATAATCTTCTTCTAATATAAAGTTATCTTTATTAAGACCAGCAATTTTTAATCTTACCGCCATATCATACATTCTTGTTCCTGAAATAAAAATATTTTTTATTGGAAGAGTAGATATTTTTTCAAAATTAACATCCCATATCCAAGAAATATCTCTTCCATCAGCATAATTATCATTTAATAAAAATGTAGCTGAAAAGTCATTTTTATTAAGACATAAAGTATCGAGTGCTTGATTGTAACCAGCTGGATTCTTAACTAATATTATTTCAACCTGTTTACTACCAATAGCAATTTGCTCTTGTCTACCAAAACTTGAATTTTGATTTTGTAGAGAGTTCACTATTACATCATCGTTAATTCCTAGCTCTTTTGATATTGCGTAGGCACATAATGCATTGTAAATATTATAAGCTCCTGATTGACTTATTAAGATATCAGTATCATTAATAAGAACAGACGAATTTTCTGGGTTTAAATCAAATATTTTATTAACAGCATAACTTAGCGTTGGTCTTTTATATCCGCATTCTGTACAATAAAAGTCTCCTAGATGATTATAAGTTACAAAATTATAAGAGTATCTTGTCTTACAAACTTTACAGAATTTTGAGTCTGCATTTATATCAATAGAATGATTTTCATTTATAGGAGTATTAAAACCATAATAAATCATTGGATTCTTTAGGTTTAATTTGCCAAGTAAAGATTCATCACCATTTAAAATTAATTTTGAGTCAGGAACTTTAACTATACCTTCTAAAATTTTGTTAAGTGTTGTGTAAACTTCACCATATCTATCTAATTGATCTCTAAATAAGTTTGTTACTGTTATTATTTCAGGAGAAATATGCTCAGTTATAAATTTAACATTAGCTTCATCAACTTCAATTACAGCATATCTATTTTTAGGTTTATTAAAAAACTTATAATTCGATATAAAACAAGCTGTAATACCAGGATATAAATTAGCACCTGTATTATTAGTTATGACATCAAATCCATTTTCTTTTAGTATATTTGTTATCATACTTGTAGTCGTAGTTTTTCCATTAGTACCAGTTACAAGTATTATCTTATAGCCATCACTAACTTTTTTTAAAATATTTTTATCGATTTTCAGTGCTATTTTACCAGGGAAAGTACTCCCACCTTTTATTAGATGTTTTGAAAGAAATGCTATGCATTTAGCTGAAATTATACTTAAAATAGACTTAATATTTATTGTAGTCACCACCTAATTATTTTATTTAATAATATAAGATTTTATCATAAATTACTAAAAACAAATATAAGTATAGCACAAAAATTTTATATGCCAAATAATTTTACATTTTTGAATATATCAATAAATGTAGATTTTTGTACAAAGGTTTGTTAAAATATAAAGAAAGTGTAAACGTACTAGAAATATGTAAGGAGTGTACATATGGAAAACACAAATAAAAATTCTTTTCTACAAAAGATATTTTGTACATATAAAAAGATTTCTGAGTCTAATAAATACTTTACTTCTATAATTACAATGATTTTAACATTAGTAACTGCATTTGGTATTGTAGTTGCAGTAAAAAGTTTAATGCCAAGTGAAGAAAAGGTGTCAATAGCAACTAATCCAGCAGAAGAGGCTTTCTTTAATGGAAATTATAATTTAGCTATTGAAGAATATTTAAAGTTGCAAGCTGATATGCCTTGGCCAGAGTATAATATGAAAGTTGCGGAAATTTACTCTATAAAGGGTGATTATGTAAAATCAAATGAATTAATTAGTAAAGTGTATGAATCAAGAAACAAAATTATAGATACAAATAATAGAGAAGAGTTAAAAGAAAAAGATAAGAAAATTACTAATGAAATAGTGTTAACAAGTTTTATGAATGGTGAAAATAAAAAAGCTTTAGAATATGGAGAATTATTCTTAAAAGATAATCCTACATATAAAGAGTTGGCAAATACGATGTTTACAGTTTATATTAGTAATAACAATACGGAAAAAGCAAAAGGAATTTTAGAAAATTATGATACTTCAGACAGTGTAAAAGATCTTATAGTTACTTCAAGAATGAATGTTTTAATTGGAAATTGGGAAAATGGGTTAAAACTATTAAAAGATGCATGTGATAAAAATGAAGATGCATTGACGATTTTTAATGGAATAAAACAATTATCACTATATGATAAGGGCAAATTAATAAGTGAAGTTTCTAAATTACAAAGTAAATACAAAAATGATAATATCTATAAAATATGGCTTGCAGAAATATATTCATTAGATATGAATACTGCTTCAAAGAGTATAGACATAATTAATAAGATTAAAAATGAAAAGCTTAGTGAAACAGAAATGTTTAATATTAACTTTATAGAATATACAGCATATAAAAATATGGATGATAGTAAAATGGCTGTTAATTGTTTAAAAGAAATGACAAATGGTAATGAAGAGTCATATATTGATTGGTACATATTATCTTTATATAATTATGAAGCAGGAAGATATACAGAAGCATTTGAAAATGCTAAAAAATCTATATTATTAAATAGAGACTATCCTAATATATATGGAGTATTGATTCCTAATATTATAGTAAAAGAGTATAAAGTAGAAGATGGAAAATTTGAAAGTATCATGTCTTACTTTAGAACTGCTTTAGAAATAGATTTATTTAATCCAGAAGTTTTGGTAAACACAGCAAAATATTATCAAGATATAGTTAAGGATTCAAATAAAGCTTTAGAATACTATGAAATTGCGTCTAAAATAGATCCGAAAAATGCAGAAATATATTATAATTCAGCTTTAATTAAAATAAGCAATCAGAGAGAAGATGAAGGTATAAAGCTTTTAAATAAGAGTATTGAATTAGATACTAGTAATGCAAAGTATTATAGAACTTTAGGTAGTGTTTATTTAAATAAAGGTAAAAATGAAAAAGCTATAAATGCTATAAGGTCTGCTTATGCTATTGATGAAAATGACATAATAAATTTAAATAATGCAGGATATTATTACATATGTATTGAAGGTGACATAGATAGAGCATTAGTTAACTTTAAAGCAGCTTATAATGAAATAAATGAAAATACTGACGGTAAAATAAAAGAAATAATAACTGAAAACTATAATAGAGTTAAAACATATAAAAAAGATAATAGTAGTGGACTAACTATTTCTCAATTTAAATTAATAGAATATTAATATGATAATGTTATAAATCAGGGAGTTAATTCCCTGATTTATAACATTAAGCATGTTTAAGATACGATTTTAATATGACGAGATTAAAAGGGGATGAATTTGTGAGCAAAAAAATTAAAAATAGATTTATAGGAATTTTAGTATTTTTAATTTGTATAATTTTATTTTTTGTACATTTTTCTAAAATAAATCAAGTTAAAGAATTTGAAGTTTTAACTTGGGATAATTATTATAATGAAAATAATATTACTTTTTTTTATGACGATGAAAATAATGAAGAGATTAAATCTTTAGATAGTACATATAAAGTTAAGGAATTATTAAATGAATCTAATGAAGAAATAGATAAAGTGTTAAAAAGTATTGATATTTTAAATTCAATTTGCCAATATGATGATATAGATGATTTAAATCAGAAATCAGCATATGATATTTTAAAAAATTTAGGTGGAAGAAAAAAAGTATCTGCTAAAGATATGGCAATAATAGAGCGTGACTTATTAGCTTCATATGGTTTTAAAAGTAGAGTGGGAGTTTATAGAATGAAAGATGCTGCTTTTGAACCTAAATACAATTATTATGTTATAGAATATTGGAGCAATGAGAATAATAAATGGGTAATGATAGATCCATTAGATAGAGGTTACTTTAGAGAAAGAGACACCTTATTATCTGCAACAGAAGTGATGAATAAGGAATTTAATCCATTATTTTATGTGGGAAAAACTAAAGAAAAAGAATATAAAAAGAATTTTAAAAAGTATTTGGATTCATATAGCATACAAATAGATAATACTGTAAAAAACAACAAAAGTAATACCTTAATAACATATATAAAAAATGAAAAAGCTTTAGAAATTAAATTTAAAGATAAGTTTGCTCCACCAACAATTTTTACACAAGATACAAAGCTTTTTGAAAAGAGTCCCGAAGACAATAGAGTAGGACAAGATGAAAAAGCATATCTAATCTTAATGGAAAAGCAAGATTTAGTTAAAATTACTGATAATAATCAAGGCAAAGAACAAAACAAAAATAGTATATTTATGATTTTAGGTGCATTTAAAGATGGAAAAATTATGGATGAATATTATTTAAGTACTAATAATTCTGATTATGAGAAAATTAAAAAATATAAAGAAGTTGAGATACCTAAAGGTGAAACAGAATTAAATTTATCTATAGATGGGATAAATTCAATAAGTAAAATAATTTTAAGGAAAAATTAATAATATATAACATAATAAGTATTATAATTTAAAATGGAAACTTATTAGAAAGAGAGTGATAAAAGAATGGGATTAGACTTTTTATTCATATTCAAAGCAATTATTGTAGCAATAGTTGAAGGTCTTACTGAATTTGTTCCAGTATCATCAACAGGACATATGATACTTGCATCAGATTTAATCAATTTCCAAGGGGAATTTGTTAAGATGTTTGAAGTTGTAATACAATTAGGCGCAATACTTGCAGTAGTAGTATTATACTGGAAAAAGATAAAAGATAGTGTTATTGAATTCTTCACATACATTTTTACAGGTGGAAAAAAAGGTGAAGTCGGATTCAAATTTGGAATAAATGTTTTAATAGGATCAATACCAGCAGGTGTAGTTGGAATATTATATTATAGTAAAATAAAAAGCTTATTTAAACCTCAAGCAGTAGTTGTAGGATTTATAGTTGGTGGTATTTTATTAATAGTAATAGAAAATATATTTAGAAAAAAAAGACACTCTGTTAAAAACATAGATAGAATAACTCCAATGCAATCTATAAAGGTTGGATTATTTCAAGTTTTATCAATGTGGCCTGGAATGTCAAGAAGTGCTTCTACAATCATGGGTGGTTGGGTAGCTGGTCTTTCAACACCGATAGCAGCAGAATTCTCATTCTTTTTAGCAATTCCAGCAATGGTTGGATCATCAGCTAAAGATCTTTTTGAATTTGATTTTGCACTTATGAATGCGACTAATTGGGTTGCTTTAATAGTGGGATTCATAGTAGCATTTATAGTTTCATTAGTAGTAATGGAAGGTTTTGTTGCTTACCTAAAGAAAAAACCTATGAGAGTATTTGCAATATACAGAATAATTGCAGGTATAGTATTTGCAATACTTATGTATAAAGGAATAGTAACACCACATCTATAAAAGAATATAAATAGTAAATATAAAAATAAATATATTAAAGAGAAATTGTACTCATTGAATAATTTAAATATTTAATGGTGCAATTTTTTTTGTTTTTGTACAATAATCTAAGAGCAAATATTAGTTTTAGCTATTTTGTTCTTTGAAATAATGCATAAATATGAAACAAATAAGAACAATAAAAAGGAAAGTAAGAAACAAGGATTCTTTGAAATAATGTATAGATAATAAACTTATTAAGGTTTATATTTTTACTATAAAATAGAAACTCGTTAAGGCAAATTTTCTTCTTGACATGATATAAAATAAATGTTATTCTTACACAAAGAATAACCTTTAATTTGATCCAGAGAGATCAGCAAGGAAGTTATATAATACCATATTTACAGGATTATTATGCCTTCCTTCACGCGTGAAGAAGGCTTTTTTTATACAATTAATTATATGCAAATGTAATTGGTTATTTAAAATAATTAAGGGTATAAAATTAAATTTAGTAAATTAATTAAATCTATGAAATATGGCACTATCTAAAAGACTTTTAGATCGCTTTGGTATAACTTTTTATAAGTTTTTCTGCATACTTAAAAAGGAGTGATATCAATATGATAAAAGACAAACATTTAATAGACCCAATGGATTTTACAGTAGAAGAATTAAAAGAAATTTTTAAATTAGCACATGAAATAATTTTAGATCCAGAAAAGTTTTCTCATGTCTGTGATGGGAAAATATTAGCAACCTTATTTTACGAGCCAAGTACAAGAACTAGATTTAGTTTTGAAGCAGCTATGATGAGACTTGGTGGGAAAATACTTGGCTTTTCTGAGCCAAATTCATCATCAACATCAAAGGGTGAAACTTTATCTGACACAATCAAAATGGTGTCAATTTATACTGATATAATAGCAATGAGGCATCCTAAAGAAGGATCAGCTAAAGTAGCAAGTCTTTATTCAAGTGTTCCAATCATTAATGCAGGAGATGGTGGTCATCAACATCCAACTCAAACTCTTACTGATTTATTAACAATAGAAATGCTTAAGAAAGGTTTAAATAGACATACTATTGGTATATGTGGTGATTTAAAATATGGAAGAACAGTTCATTCGTTAATAAAAGCAATGTCTAGATATGAAGGCAACAAATTTTTACTTATCTCCCCAAAAGAATTAAGAATACCAGATTATATAAGAGAAGAAATACTTAGAAAAAATAATATTGAGTTTTTAGAAGTAGAAACATTAGAGGAGATCATAGATAAAGTTGATATATTATATATGACTAGAATACAAAAAGAGAGGTTCTTCAATGAAGAAGAATACTTAAGACTTAGAGATAGTTATATATTAAATAAAGAAAAAATGAATCTAGCAAAAGACGATATGATAGTTATGCATCCTCTGCCAAGAGTAAATGAAATTGCATGTGAAGTTGATTATGATAAAAGAGCAGCATACTTTAAACAGGCTGAATACGGAATGTATGCAAGAATGGCATTAATGGCTAAACTTTTGGGGGTGTTATAAGATGTTAGAAATTACAAGCTTAAAAAACGGATTAGTTATAGATCATATTGAAGCAGGAATGGGAATAAAAATATTTAACTATTTAGGACTAGATAACAGTAATTGCAGTGTTGCTTTAATAATAAATGCAAAAAGTGAATTGTTAGGAAAGAAGGACATAATAAAGATAGAAAACTGTAGAGAGTTAGATTATACAATATTAGGATTACTTTCTCCAAGTATAACTATAAATGAAGTTGAAAATGAGGAGATAGTAGGTAAGATAAAACCTACATTACCAAAGAAAGTAACCAATATATTAAAGTGCAAAAATTCAAGGTGTATAACTCAATATGAAAAGTATGTGGCACACTCTTTTGTACTATTAGATAAGGAAAAGGGCACTTATAGGTGTGAATATTGTGATGAAATAACAAAATTATCTGAAGTGTAATAAGTGTAAGGGAGTGAGCTTGGTGGAACTTTTAATTAAAAATGCAAGAATTATAGATGCGATTCAAGATTTTTATGGTGATATTTATATAAAAGATGGATTGATAAGTGAAATTGCGAAGGAAATAAATAAAGACAATGTTGAGACTCTTAGTTGCGAAGGAAAGATATTAATGCCTGCCTTTATTGATACACATGCTCATTTTAGAGATCCAGGTCTTACATGGAAAGAGGATTTAGAGAGTGGATCAAAAGCAGCATTAAAAGGTGGTTACACAGGTGTATGTTTGATGGCAAATACAAAGCCTATATGTTCATCTAAAGAGGTAGTGCAGTATGTTAGAGATAAATCAAAAGACTTAGATTTAATTGATATACATCAATGCATTTCAGTAACTCAGAATTTTGATGGAAAAACTTTAGATCATTTAAACGAATTTAGAGATGATAATGAAGTTAAAGCAATTTCAGATGATGGAGTTGGAGTATCAAATTCTAATACTATGCTTGAGGCAATGAAAATTGCAAAAGAAAATAACTGGGTGCTTATGTCACATGCTGAAAGCCCAGAGTTTTCTAAAAGTGATATGAGAATAGCTGAAAATATGATGACCATTAGAGATGTGGAACTTGCTAAGATAACAGGAGCACATTTACATATGTGTCATGTTAGTACTAAAGAAGCATTAAAATATATTATTGATGCTAAGAATGAAGGTGCAAATATTACATTAGAAGTAACACCACATCATATATCCTTAACTAAGGAAATAAATGATTATAGAGTTAATCCACCGATAAGAGAAAAAGAAGATGTAGATGCAATTATAAAAGCAATTAAGATGGGAAATATTGATACAATAGGAACGGACCATGCACCACATACATTAGAAGAAAAATCTAAGGGATCTCCAGGAATGGTTGGATTAGAGACAGCTTTTCCAATATGTTATACAAAGCTGGTTAGAGAAAATGAGATTTCATTAAATGAATTAAGCAAACTTATGTCACTTAATCCAGCTCAGTTATTAGGAATGAATAAGGGGAAAATTAGTATAGGGGTAGAGGCGGATCTAGTTTTAATAGATATAGATAAAAAAATAAAGGTAGATTCCAAAGAATTTGCATCAAAAGGTAGAAATACACCATTTGAAGGTATGGAGTATTATGGAGAAGTGTTTACTACAATAAAGGGTGGAAAAATTAAATATAAGAAGTAAAAAATATATATGTTTTAGTAGCATGTTTATATATGCATA
>NZ_JAMQIF010000023.1:15915-18667 GCF_023845855.1 Clostridium sp. ZBS2 | reverse complement strand
AATTACAATGCCACTTTACACTATTGCATATATAAACATATATTAACAATACAATAATTTTTAATATATAAATTTGGAGGAGAGTTGCTATGATGATTAATATAATGGATAAGCTATATGAGAGAGTTGAAAAAAGAGGTGTTGTATGTGTTGGATTAGATACATCTTTAGAGTATATTCCAGAGCATATAAGAAATGGAAAAACACCAAGTGAAGCTATATTTGAATTTAATAAACAAATTATAGATGCTACATATGATGTTGCAGCATGCTTTAAGGTACAAATAGCTTATTATGAAGCTTTAGGCTTAGAAGGATTATTAGCTTATAAGAAAACATTAGAATATCTAAGAAAAAAAGATGAAATCATAATAGCTGATATAAAAAGAGGCGATATAGCAGCTACTGCCCAAATGTATGCAAAGGCTCATTTTGAAGGAGACTTTGAAGCAGATTTTATTACACTAAATCCTTATATGGGAATGGACAGTATAAAACCGTATGTTCAATATTTAGTAAACGGAAAAAAAGGTGCATTTACATTAGTTAGAACATCAAATGAGGGAGCAGAAGATATTGAGTATTTAGATACAACTACAGGAAATAAAGTATATCATGTAGTTGGCGATAAGCTTATGAAAATGGGCGAAAATATGATTTCAAAATGTGGCTATCATCCATTAGGAGGCGTAATTGGATGTACTCATGTTGAAGAAGGAAAAGAATTAAGAAAAAGATTTAACTCAATGTTCTTCTTAATACCTGGATATGGAGCTCAAGGCGGAAAAGCAGAAGATGTAGCAATGTATTTAAATAATGGAAATGGTGGAGTTGTGAATTCATCAAGAGGAATATTACTTGCTTATAAAAAACAAAACAGGGAAATGGAATTTGCATTATGTGCAAGAGAAGAAGTTATAAAAATGAGAGATGAAATAAAAAGAGCTGTAGAGGATTTATAAGGGGTGGTAAAATGAGTATAAATTATAAGAAATCAAAGGTACTTTCAAATAAAAAAGTAGTTGATAATATATATAAGATGGTGTGTGAAGATGATAATGCCATAAGAGCAGGACAATTTTATATGCTTAAGCTTGAAGGTCAAACCTTACTTCCAAGACCCATAAGCATATGCGAAAAAGATGATAATAAAATAACTTTTATGTATGCAGTAGTAGGAAAAGGAACAGAAGAATTTGCAAAACTTCAAGAGGGGGATTACATAAATCTTACAGGTCCATTAGGAAATGGATTTGACTTAGATGAATACTTAGGAAAAGTTGCAATTGTTTCTGGGGGAATTGGAACAGCACCTATGGTTGAAGTTTGTAAAGTGCTTAGAAGAAATAATAAATATGGGCTTATAGATGTTTATGCAGGATTTAGAGATGACATATATTTAATAGATGAATTATCTAAATATGCTAACAAAGTAGAAGTAACAACTAATACAGGAAAGCATGGTCATAAAGGCTTTGTTACGGATATATTAAAGCCAGAGGAATATGATATTGTGCTATGTTGTGGTCCTGAAATTATGATGAAAAAGGTTGTTGAGATGTGTAAAGAAAAGAAGGTTAAAGTTTACGTTTCAATGGAAAAACACATGGCATGTGGTGTAGGAGCTTGTTTAGTATGTACTTGCAAAACTAAAGGTGGAAATAAGAGAACGTGTAAAGACGGTCCAGTATTTGATGGATATTATGTGGAATTATAAATCAGAGGGGAGAATGAAGTTATGTTAAAGGTGAATATAAATGGTGTAGAATTTAAAAATCCAGTTATAGCGGCTTCAGGAACTTTTGGTTTTGGTGCAGAATATAACAATTTTTATGATGTAGGGATGTTAGGCGGAATATCATCCAAAGGATTAACACTTAATGTTAAAGAAGGTAATGAAGGAATTAGGGTATTTGAAACTCCATCTGGAATGATGAATTCTGTAGGATTACAAAATCCAGGAATAGAAGGATTTATAAAAAATGAATTGCCTAAAATGCAAGAACTAAATACTAACATTTTAGCTAATGTTGGTGGAGGGTGTTTTGAAGATTATGCAGAAGCTATTGAAAAATTAAATAATACTGAAGTAAATATCATTGAATTAAATATATCATGTCCAAATGTAAAATGTGGTGGAATGGCATATGGAATTAAGTCTCAGGTAGCTTATGAATTTGTAAAAGAAATAAAGAAAATTTGCAAAAAACCTCTTATGGTTAAATTATCACCCAATGCCGAAAATATAGTTGAAATGGCAGCAAAATGTGAAGAAGCAGGAGCAGATTCATTAAGCTTAATAAATACATTAAAAGGTTTAGCAATAGATCCATATAAAAGAAAGCCAATATTTAATAATGTATATGCAGGACTTTCAGGCCCCGCAGTGAAACCAGTAGCATTAAGAATGGTTCATGAAGTAAGCAAAGCAGTTAGTATACCAGTAATAGGACTTGGTGGAATATCTAATGGAATAGATGCAATAGAGTTTATGATGGCAGGAGCAAGAGCTGTACAAATAGGAACAATAAATTTTGTAAATCCTATGGCAGGAAAAGAAATCATAGAAGAGATGGAAGCTTTCTGTAAAGAACAAGGCATAAAAGATATAAATGAAATTGTTGGTGTAATTTAAATGGCTGCTAATATTAAAATATATAGTTTGATGAACAAAGAAATTTAATTATTTAAGATATATTGTTTTTAGATGTGTTTATATATGCAATAGGTAAAGTGGCATTGTAATTGGACT